>NZ_CP129382.1:2627500-2717500 GCF_030435705.1 Rhizobium sp. SSA_523 | reverse complement strand
CACCAACTGGAGGGCCGAACCCGCATCTGTTGCAATAGATTGGGATGACTTGTGGCTAGGGTGAAAGGCCAATCAAACTCGGAGATAGCTGGTTCTCCGCGAAATCTATTTAGGTAGAGCGTCGAGCGAATACCCACGGGGGTAGAGCACTGGATGGGCTATGGGGACTCACCGTCTTACTGATCCTAACCAAACTCCGAATACCGTGGAGTACTACTCGGCAGACACACGGCGGGTGCTAACGTCCGTCGTGAAGAGGGCAACAACCCTGACCTCCAGCTAAGGTCCCCAAGTCATGGCTAAGTGGGAAAGGATGTGAGGATCCCAAAACAACCAGGATGTTGGCTTAGAAGCAGCCATCATTTAAAGAAAGCGTAACAGCTCACTGGTCTAAATAAGGGTCTTTGCGCCGAAAATGTAACGGGGCTAAAGCCATGCACCGAAGCTGAGGATGTGCCGCAAGGCATGTGGTAGCGGAGCGTTCCGTAAGCCTGTGAAGGAGGACCCGTGAGGGCCTCTGGAGGTATCGGAAGTGCGAATGTTGACATGAGTAACGACAAAGGGGGTGAGAGACCCCCTCGCCGAAAGACCAAGGGTTCCTGCTTAAAGTTAATCTGAGCAGGGTTAGCCGGCCCCTAAGACGAGGCGGACACGCGTAGTCGATGGGAACCACGTTAATATTCGTGGGCCTGGTGGACGTGACGGATCACGACTGTCGTACGATCTTATTGGATTGATTGTGCGGCTTAGTGGTTCCAGGAAAGAGCGCCACCATTATAGACCGTACCCGAAACCGACACAGGTGGTCAGGTAGAGTATACCAAGGCGCTTGAGAGAACTATGTTGAAGGAACTCGGCAAATTGCACGCGTAACTTCGGAAGAAGCGTGACCTCCAGATACGCAAGTGTTTGGAGGTGGCACAGACCAGGGGGTAGCGACTGTTTATCAAAAACACAGGGCTCTGCGAAGTCTTTAAGACGACGTATAGGGTCTGACGCCTGCCCGGTGCTGGAAGGTTAAGAGGAGAGGTGCAAGCTTTGAATCGAAGCCCCAGTAAACGGCGGCCGTAACTATAACGGTCCTAAGGTAGCGAAATTCCTTGTCGGGTAAGTTCCGACCTGCACGAATGGCGTAACGACTTCCCCGCTGTCTCCAACATAGACTCAGTGAAATTGAATTCCCCGTGAAGATGCGGGGTTCCTGCGGTCAGACGGAAAGACCCCGTGCACCTTTACTATAGCTTTACACTGGCATTCGTGTCGGCATGTGTAGGATAGGTGGTAGGCTTTGAAGCTTGGACGCCAGTCTGAGTGGAGCCATCCTTGAAATACCACCCTTATCGTCATGGATGTCTAACCGCGACCCGTTATCCGGGCCCGGGACAGTGTATGGTGGGTAGTTTGACTGGGGCGGTCGCCTCCGAAAGAGTAACGGAGGCGCGCGATGGTGGGCTCAGAGCGGTCGGAAATCGCTCGTCGAGTGCAATGGCATAAGCCCGCCTGACTGCGAGACTGACAAGTCGAGCAGAGACGAAAGTCGGTCATAGTGATCCGGTGGTCCCGCGTGGAAGGGCCATCGCTCAACGGATAAAAGGTACGCCGGGGATAACAGGCTGATGACCCCAAGAGTCCATATCGACGGGGTTGTTTGGCACCTCGATGTCGGCTCATCGCATCCTGGGGCTGGAGCAGGTCCCAAGGGTTTGGCTGTTCGCCAATTAAAGCGGTACGTGAGCTGGGTTCAGAACGTCGTGAGACAGTTCGGTCCCTATCTGCCGTGGGTGTAGGAATATTGACAGGATCTGTCCCTAGTACGAGAGGACCGGGATGGACATATCTCTGGTGGACCTGTTGTCGCGCCAGCGGCATAGCAGGGTAGCTATATATGGAAGGGATAACCGCTGAAGGCATCTAAGCGGGAAACCCACCTGAAAACGAGTATTCCCTATCAGGGCCGTGGAAGACGACCACGTTGATAGGAGGCGTGTGGACGTGCGGTAACGCATGAAGCTTAGCCTTACTAATAGCCCGATCGACTTCATCGTTCTCATTGTTCATGCTCATCAAACATGAGCCATCTGTCTTGTCCTGACGCGTGAAACACGCTGCTGACGGCCCGCACCACCCGGTGCGACGGCCGACCGGCCTGTACGGGTGCCATACCCGAACAGGCTCAAGACAAGCAAAAAGACGTGTTCAAAAAAAAGACTGTTGCCTATCGCCTACTGGCTAAGCCCTCAGTCACCAGCTTCTCGAACAATAAGCGGCGCACCACCATGCGCCGCGCACATTGCCCTTAGCCGACCTGGTGGTCATGGCGGGGCGGCCGCACCCGTTCCCATTCCGAACACGGCCGTGAAACGCCCCAGCGCCAATGGTACTTCGTCTCAAGACGCGGGAGAGTAGGTCGCTGCCAGGTCTGCTAAAGGCAATGTCAAAACAAATCTTCTCGCGCACAACAAAACCAACCGGACAAACATCCAGCATTGCAAGACCATGACGCGGGGTGGAGCAGCCCCGTCCGCCCGCAGCGCAAGCCACACCGCGCGAGGACGGACAAACAAAAGACCGGGCAAAAACAGCCGGTCCGCCAGGCAAACAGCCCAAGGCACGCTCGAAACTAACGCGGGGTGGAGCAGCCCGGTAGCTCGTCAGGCTCATAACCTGAAGGCCGCAGGTTCAAATCCTGCCCCCGCAACCACTGAAACTTGTAAATTCTCCCATTCGGGAAACTTCTTCAAAAGCTCCTCGGCGTAAGCCTCGAGGAGCTTTTTCTTTTTGTGCTCCGTGTCGATCTCGCCAGATGCAATGCGGGACATCAGGTCGTTCTGGGCGGCGGCGACGAACTGCTGCTGCATGATGTCGATCACATCCATCGAGGCCATAATGTTGGCAATGTCGCCATGCACCTGCAGGCTTGCCGGCTGATGGCCAGGTGTCTTGCCGATCACGACCGTCTGGATGAGGCCGCGCACGATCGGCATCAGCCGGCGCTTGGCCTGTTCGTCGGCATTGTTGCGGGCAAGGAACAGCAGCTTGCGGATGGCGATCTCGGTATTGGCCGCATTGAACTGTGCCTTCAGCCTGGCAATTTTCTCCTGAAAATCCTCCGCGGCGGGTTCTTCGGCCGCGGAAAGTTCCATGACCAGCCTCTCACGATTGACTTCCAACTGATCCAGGTGGTCGTCGAGGATCGCAAGACGCGGCCGGCCTTCGGCATGCCGGTCCTGGATCTGTTGCATCAGGCTTGCCTGCTGCGACTTGATGGTCGCAAGCTCGGCGGTCAACTGGTTCTTCCGGGAGGGAGCGCTCTCCAGCTTGCTCACCTCGTGAGCAACCATCTTCTGCGAAATCCGGTCAAAAATGTCGAGCGAGTAGAAGGCGGCCGGAATGCAGTTGAGGACGCGCTCTTCGAGTTCATGGCGAGTGATTGTCTTGCTGTTGCCGCAGCAGGCGCCGCCGAGGTCGTCGATCGGCAGGCGCTTCTTGCGGTTGGTGCAGCTATAGCGATCCTTGCCGGAGATGGCGTAGGGACCGCCGCATTCCGCGCATTCCAGCATGCCGCTCAAAAGATATTCCGGCCGGTGCGTCGCATTGAGCCGGTTGCTCTGCCCGAAATCGAACAGCTCGCCCACTTGCCTCTGCCGATCCTTGACGCGCTGCCACAGCTCATCCGATACGATGCGCATCTCCGGGACTTCCTTGAATACCCACTCGGTGGCGTCGTTGGCACGGGCGGTTCGTCGTTCGGTCTCCGGGTTCTTGCGGTACTGGCGCCTGTTCCAGACGATTCGGCCGATATAGCTCTCGTTGTTGAGAATGCCGCTGCCACGGCGGACATGGCCGCGGATCGCCGTATCGCGCCACTTGCGGCCGCGCGGGCCGGGGACGCGTTCATTGTTGAGGAGGTGCGCGATGTCGCGCGGAGACATCCCGTCGGCATAGAGCTGATAGATGCGACGAACAATCTCCGCCTTGACCGGATCGACATCCCGCAGACCTCGGATGCGGTCACCGTTGGCATCACGCTGCTGCGACAGCTTGTAGCCGTAAGCGAGGCAGGTCGATGCCTTGCCCTTCTTTACAGCCATCTTCATGCCTTCGCGGGTGCGGTAGCGGATCTGCCCGACCAGTTCATGGCTGAGGGCTGCTCTCAGCGCCATCTCAAGATCGGTGACCGGCGTGCCGGCATGGACGGTCCAGATGTCGGTGTCGCGATAGCGCAGTTCCTTGAGGATCTTGGCGCTGTGCTCGATGTCGCGCGACAGGCGGTCGACCGTCACGCAAAGCACGACATCGATGCGCTCGCGCTTCACATGCGCCATCAGGCTCTGGATGCCGGAGCGGAGTTGATAGCTCGTGCCGCTGACCGCGGCATCGGAATAAGTGGCGGCCAGCTTCCAGCCCTTCTGCCTGACGAAGGCTTCGCCCAGCTCGATCTGCGTTTCGATCGACACTTCGTGCTGGCGGTCGGTGGAGTAGCGGGCATAAAACAGGACGGTCTTGGTCATGTTCTGGATTCCATCTCAAACGATATCATGGGGAACACTGGCCGGCAGCGCCGGCCAGTGTGATGTCTTGGCGATGGCGTTACGGCGATGCCGCGGCACGCCGGCAGGCTAAATCCTGGCGCAGCTTCACGCGCTTCCAGAGTTCATCGCTGACGATCCTCAGGGCTGGCGCGAGATCATACTCACGACCCGGTACCCAGGACCGGCCGATATAGATCTCGTCATTGAGAATGCCGGTTCGCCGATTGCGGCCGCCGCGGATGGTGGCGTCCCGCCACATCCTGCCATGGGGGGTGGGAATGCCTGCAGCGTTCAGGGCGTCGGCGATTTTTGCCGGCGACATTCCGTCGGCATACATCTGGAAAATCCGCACGACGACTGCGGCGGTCTCGTCTTCGAGAGTCCTGAACCCAAAAATGTACGTCCCATCGGCATTGTAGGCTCCGGTGTAGCGGTAGCCGTAGGGCAGGGGCACAAGATGCTCGACCTCATAGAGGTCATCGGGCATCGGCGAACGACGGCGACCTCGTGCGAGCGTTCCGTCGGGGTCGTTGTAGTAATAGTCGATGAGATCTGCGGCCTTGATCCGCACGCCGGGATCGGCGGCCCAGACCTCGACGCCTTTAGCTTCGAGTTCATGCATCAGCCGTTCCGCGACGGCGAAACGCGAGCACAAGCGGTCCAGCGTATGACACAGGACGATATCGATCGATCCGATATCGACCTCTTCGAGGAGCTTGTGGACGCCGGGCTGTGCGGTGAACACGACTTCGCCGATGTCTTCGTCAAGGCAGGTCAGTTCCAGGTTCCAGCCGTTCTTCTTGATGAAGGCCTTCACATGGAAGAGCTGCGAGTCGGCGCAGGCGGTGTTCAGCGTGCTGTGGGGATCGCGGAGGTAAGCCAGTACTTTCTTCGGCATGGTACTCTCTTGGTGTTCGGGGTGATTTTGGATTATCGTAGCCTGGCGCGGAACGCGTGGGAGCCCGCGCCAGCCGCCAGGTCATCATGTCCAGGCGGTGGTGCGTGATGGGGGCAGCGTCGAGCGAGCTGCCCTTGCGTGTCGAAGCGTATCGAGGACTGGGGGCGAGATGGTCTTGCGCGGCAATAATTGCCGCGATCACGCTCGCCACGCGGAGGTCGCTAGTGCCCCATCGCCGCGCGATAGGCGGCGGCCGCGTCGGTGTTGCCGGCAAGACGGTTGTCCGAACGCGGCATCAGGATCTGATCCTCGACGTTCTCGCGGCTGCCCAGCCAATACCAACCCGTCTCATTGGGCCGAATTACAAACACCTCGTGCGGCGTGATCTTCACGCGCGCCGCCTTGGTCTCGGCCTTGATCGCCTCGTGGAAGAGCCGGTCGAGCTTGGAACTCGCACCCGTCTTGGGCGCCGGCGTTCTGGAGGCGATCTTCGAGGGCGCGATCCGCTTGGTCAGAACGAGAACACGACTGACCTTCTTGCGGCGGCCTTTTGCGTCGTCGATATCGATGACGATACCGCGGCTGAGAACATCGCAGAAGACGCCGCCGCTCACAGCGACGGCGTGCGTGCTGAGAAACACGACGCTGGGATGGTCGCGCTCCACGCCGGTGCGGCTCTTCAGATAGGCGGCGAGCGTCGGCTGATCAGACAACCAGCGCCACTGCCCGACATATCCAAGCAAACGCAAAGCCTGCTCGATCTCGTTACCCTGCGTGTGTCTGATCGGCGGGGTGTAGGAGAAGTCGAGCCAGCCTGCGCCGTAACGCACCTGGCGGATGGCATCGGCAGCCTGAGACACGGTCACGCCGGTGAGGGAGGCGATGACGACGGTCCCGGGATAGAGGCGAGACCTGGTATCCTTGATGGCGTCGCTGAGGTGGCGGAGTTTGATTGCTACGAGGGTGGGCGCAAGTTTGGTAGGAGTCTGCACGGTACTGTCCTTCGGGTCCAAAGTGGATTTTGAAGGAATGCGCTTGCCACTGTGGATCCCTCAGGCGTCCGCTCGCCCTCGATCCGATCATCTTATGCCTGCTTAAAGCGCACCACACGGAATAAGGTGCTGCAGGCTGCGTCGATATCTATCTTCATCGGTACTGCCGGTCGTTTCCCGATACCGCGGCAGAGCACATTTGAGCTTTTACCACCTCTGCCTCACATCGGAATGAGGAGTGGCGCCGGGAGTTGGCCTTGCGTCGTCCGTCCCAGGATGTCGTTTCAAAAAAAAAGTTTACTCCCAACTTCCCTCGCGCAAGCAGGTCTGTTGGTGCGCATTCCAGCTTTGGCGATTGCCACTGCTAACTGTTCCTATGAAACAAAAGAGATGAGCCGGTCAATCTTGCACTCAGGATTCTTTCCGCTCAGACTGAACAAGAGCTGAGCTGATTCATTTGAATTTTAATAAACAAATGCTCAGGCAACGTCTATGCCGGCCCACGCTGTCGAACCGATCCCGCTCAAGCCATCATAGAACGATGGCGCTGTAATAACTCTGGAAATCCGATTCAGAATCGAACGGCGTTTTATGAAGTAACGGGGGGAAACGTGTCAGAACTTGCAAACGCCGTCAGGCGTTGACCGGCACCTATTGATGGAAAGGTGAGATCGACGCAGAGCAGGCTGATGCCGCCTCAAGGGTCCCGATCGCGATCCTCGGGATGGAGAAGGTGGACCTTGCGACGAAACGGCCAGTCGCCTGTGCGATACTTGGCGACGAGTTCCTCGAAGACGATGTCGGACTCCCGCTCGTCAAATCCCTGCTCTAAAAGCATCCTGACCACCCGGTCCTGAAAATCCTCCAGCACCTCTTTCGCGTCCCTGGCCGCCATGCTGGAAATCGTCATGAAGAGCGCCGTGCGGGCAATATCGTCCCGGTTCGGACGCCTTGCCTTGCGATCGGCGTCACGCAGCTTCTGCTGGCGTTCGCGCTGCTCGCGATTGCGGACCTCTTCTGACTTTCTGGCCATGATGCCACTCCCATACGCCTTGCGGCCTCCTTGCCAGACGGGCGCCTTACCGGCAACGCCGCTTGTGCCGGAATCAGTAATCTTGGCTCGTGAATCGGAAATCCGCAGTTCGGAATCGCGGATGCGCAACTTGAGATGACCTGCGGGCACGTCGAGCTGGATCGAGACGACGTGCGTAGACGAAACGGCGTTTGCGGAATCATGGCTTCACAGCTCTGAATCGGAAATCCAGAGACCGGAATCAAAAATGCGCAATCTGTCTCGATGTGCGGGCACGTTGAGATGACATACCCGCGCATTGAGACGATGCCTGCCAGATTGTCTTCTTTGCCGGATCCTGTTCATCAGCGCTTCGTATCGTGCTTTCCGCTCCAGGCGGCGGTTCCTGCCGCGCCTCGCTACCGGGCGTGTCTGTGGGAGGGACTGAAGAGAGTGATTGCGGTCTGAATCCGGGAGGAATTGTTGGAAAGCAACGCTAAAGTAAAAGATATTTTGACGATATCGAAATATGGTTAATTTGGACGTTTGGGGAAATGATAACTGTATTTATAAAAGTAAATAATTACACAGTACTCATGCGATGATCAGTGGCCGATTTGACAATTATTGGTGATGCGGTGACCATATGTGTGTTCGATGTTTTAGTCGAACGTACAGTATCAGTAACCAGTGAGGTTTTATCGTGAGTAAATCCAAGTTTGTTCTGCCTGCCGCCTTCGCCCATCACTATGAAAAGCTTGGGATCGCAGATGCGGCTCTTCGTGACCAGCTCGAAATCGCTGCCGGGAATATCTCTGATCTCGGCCGCCGCACGACCGAGCAGAGCTACCTACTCGGGGAGTATCTTGTTGCCGCTTCTGGACTGCTCCCCGACGGCCTCTTTGACAAGTGGGTCAAGAGGCGGTGCAGCTTGGCCGCCCGCACTGCGAGGGCCTACATGTCCGTCGCGCGCAATCTCGGCGATTACCGGGATGATCTGGTCGACTTGTCGGCCAGCCCGACGGTGATGTTCCATCTGGCGCACGCGCCGCACGACAAGATCCGCGATGTGATCGCCCATGGCGAGGAGCATGGTCGGCTTCGCGTGCTCGATGTGAAAACCATCCTGGGGGGAAGCGAGGAGGGTAAGGTGAAGACTGCCCGCGGTGACCTCCATGGAGCGGGGGGTGTGACCGGCCTGAAGGCGCTGATCGCGGTCAAGACCCGTGATGGCCTGAAGATGTTCGTGATGCATATCGAGGTCATTGTGCAGGCCATCAACACGGCGCTGGAACAGAAGCGGGTGATCAAGGAGGCGCTGGCCAGGGAGGTTGAAGATCTCGCTCGTGTCGCGCGCATGGAACTGGAGAGCCTGGCGCAGTTCGTGGAACCGGACAGCGACCTGCGTCGCCATCCGCGCTCGACCCAGTTCCCGAAGGAGACCGAGTGGGCGGTGGTGAACGAAACGCTGCAGAAGCTTGGGCTCTTCGATGCCTGGCCGAAATCCAAGGCATTGCCCGGTTGGCTTCGCGATGAGGTCTTGCCGGTCCTTGAATGGTCGATCTCGAAGGAGCGCAAGCCGAAATGGCCGCTCGCGCAGTCGGTAGAGAAGATGGTCGTCGCTGATGGTGAGATCGAGCAGACCCCTGAGGCGGAGGCAGAGCAGGACAAGGATCAGGCCGAAGTCTCGGTCGGGACCGATCTGGATCGCTTCACCGAGCGGTTCGGCGAAACGCTTGAGCGGGCGACAGACGGGCTGATGGTCGTCAGCCGCGAAACACCCAAGCTCCGCAAGCAGGTCGTGGCGGTTCCGCCGCTGGCAGCGGACGATGCGGCGGATGATCTGAACGAAACGCTCCTGGATGAAGTCGCATCCGCACCGGCGGTGACCGCGTAAAGCTTCTGACATGCTGGGAGGCCGATCGAGCGGCCTTCCAGCCAAACTTTCAAGGGCCGCTTGTCGGCCCTTTGCTTTGCCCGGCTTTGGCCTCGAGATGTTTTGGCCGCGGGCGGGCGTTCGAACTTCGGCTGATAGCTAGACGGAACCCATCGTGAGCCCGGCGTTAACCTTGTTCCGGTCCTGTTCTCATTTTTTGGCCCAGGGGTCCTTGAGCCCGAGCGCCGGTCCTGCCAGGGTAAGTGCGTTCCGGATGGCCGGAACAAAGCGGCCCCTGCCGATGCTGGTAACATCGACAAGGGCCTGACCGTCAACCTTGTACAAGAAGGAATCGGGCTATGAGCACGAATACCGTTTCTGTCCCCGCTGGGGAAGTTCTCCGCTCCATGATCGCCGCGGCCGAAGCTGCCGCAGCTTCCGGATCCCGCCCGCGCCCGTTCGGCTTTGGCCGCAATGCGGCTCCGACTGCGGTTCGCGAACCGGCGTTGCTGCGCCGTCACCCGCATCTGGTTCGCTTCGCCGATGTCGAGGCCGATCTCGACCTGCTGATCGATCGCGCCATTGCCGCCGTTGCCGACGGCGAACCGATCGAGGACGCGATCCTCGGCCATTATGTCCACATCGCTTCCCTTGTCCGGGCGGTGTCGTTCCGCGAGGGCAAGCTGTTGGAGCAGGCGGTCGAACGGTTGGCGAGAGCCAATCCCAACATCCTCGTATTGACGCAGTCGTTGAAGCTGCCGCTGGTCAAGGCCGCCATGGAAGCGGTGGCCGGAAACGACTGGTCGAGCCTCGACGGCGTGAAGCTCGATTGCGAGGCCCCGGCCAAGGGCAGCTACACACCCGACCTCATCATCGTGAACCGAGCCCGGCACACCGCCTACATCCTCGACTTGAAGCGGTCGTTGGCATCCTATGGCGACACCAGCCGGCTCGAAGAGTTGAAGCTCAAGATGATGGCCTCGGCCATGGTCCTGCCGGACTGGCTCTACAAGAACCAGAAGCGGCTGATGGTGGATGCGGTCGAAGTCGCCATCGTCGATGGCGCCAGCCGTCCGAGCGATCATGCCACTGGCATCTGGGCGCTCTCTGAGATTGACGACCTGCTGGAGATCGATGGTGTGGCCGACTGCATGGCCGAACTTCGTCTGCGCTTCGGCATCCGGGTGCAGCAGCTTCTCGAAACCGAGGCGCGCAAGGCGCTTGGTTTGGACAAGATGCCCGTCATGCATCCGGCAGCGATGTCCACAACTGTGACTGCGGCGCTCCATCCGCGCATCAACCTCAATGGACCAAGCCGGACTTATGAAGAAGATCTGGCTGCCCGGTCTTGCTACGATGACAATCTGCGCGATCGTCTCGATGATGACGGCTTCAGGGACGCCGATGAAGCCGAGGATGATGAACCGGTCCCCATGTTTGTTCGGGTTGGCTTTGCCCGGCGCCCTCGGCACTGATCGAGCACGTCATCCGACTGCCGTTTATGCCTATTGCCTGATGGCCTGACCGCCGCGCCCTGACGCTTGCCGTCAGGCGCCTGATGTCGACCGCCATGCGTGCCCATCAGTCCTTAAGGCCGCGGCTTTCCCATTCCATCTCTCATTGACGCTGGACCCGAGCGCGGTTCGGCGAAGGAGTTCCCATGTCTTCCGACATCACTCCGGATGTGCCGCGGCGCATCCGCTGCGAGGCGATCGAATCGCCCTCGACGTCACTGAACCCTACCTGCCATCGTTCGCATGGCACCGTCCTCCGCTATCCCGGATCTGGTCCACTGGGTCTGCCCAACGACGATCCGGCCTTCCTGATCGGACTGACCCTAGGTCATGTCAGGCAGGGCGCTGGTCTGACCGGCACCGTGCCGGACACGGTCATCAAACGCCTGCAGGCGCAGGCCGGGCTTGGCAATCCCGCCTGCCGCCTGCTGCTCGACTGGCTCGCGCACCGCAACCGCGATCTGGTTGCTTCGTCTCGACCTGATCCGAGCCAGCCGCATCGGACACAGCATTGCCTGGGCCGTCGCCTGATCCGGGAGCGCCGACAGGCGGGGCCAGGGAGCTTGAAGAAACGCACGGCGCTGAAGGCGGGATCATCCGGTCCCAAAACGGCAATTATTGCTGCGATGAAAGAGGGCAGGGCCGATGAATAAACTCGCCCGTCTTCTGCTGCGCCGTCTCGACCGTGTCGCCCGTCGGGACGCCCAGCGCAATGCTCATGCCAATGGTCTTCTGTCTCTGAAGATCGTCGAGGTCGATGGTCATATTCTCCGTCGCTACAGTCCCGCATTCGATACCGATCGCATGCGTGGCGATCGGGATCGGGACCTCGCCTGGATCCGCCGCACCTTCGCGGCCTATCTGTTGCCGCCACCCCAGCAGTCCGACATTGTGGTGACAGAGGCTAAGGCGTCGACATCGTTCCTGCCGTCTTTAGACCGGCTCGGTCAGGTGACCGCCGAGGAACATGCCGCAGCAGTCGATCACAGACGCCGGGCGTACGCCGTCAGCCTCGTTGGCCGGGCGGGCAGGGCACCGCTGGTCAGTAACGTCGTGGCGGCTCTGGTGCTGGCCCGCGCAATCGAAAACACGCGTATGCCACTTGCGAGGATTGTCCAGGCGATTGCCATGGCGGCGCCCGTGGTCTCATTGCACGCACCCGTGCCCGGCTTCGAACGCGCCATGCGGCGGCTGCTCGAATTGCCGGGCTTTCTTCCCGGGACTGTTCCGAACGGCATCGACGGTGACTATGTCTATGACGATGGCAGCTTCGCCGCGGCCGAAGGCATGGGGCGTCCGTACATCCAGTTCATCGGCGGGTCGGTTCATCGCCTGACAGGCGCCACGCTTCAGCGGCGGCTGGTCAATGCGCTGACGCGGGATTATCCGGTCGTGGCGATCTCGGAGACGGCACAGCACATCCCATCCGAAATCAGCATCGCCGCCGATGTCGCCCTGGTGGGCGGGTTCCTCGACTACCCCTTCATCAGCATGATGCTTGAGGCCATGTATGGTGACACCGGTCTGGCGGCGCTCACCCGATGGACGACCGCTTATGACGCGCATTACCTGACGATCGATGACGTCGTGCTGGCGTTCCGGCCGGGTCGAGGCGCGTCCGAGGCGATCGACGTGCTGGCTTCACTAACCGAGCGCAATCGTGTTGCCGCTCGCGATGGTGATGATGACGATGACGAGCCGCGATCCAAGGCCACCGGAAAATCTTCGAAGTCGAAACAGGATAGGACATCTTCGGAGAAATCCTCCTCCGGGAAAGACAGTGGCGGCGGCTGGAAACGTGACAAGCCGTCGGGGGCCGAGATCATCCAGCCGGAGCCATGGGGGCCGGGGGAAGACGATCGCCCGTCGCTCGTGGTCGAGACCTTGTCCGGATATGGCAAGGCCAAGACCTGGGCGCTGGAGCTCAAGGCCGATCTCGCCGATCACAGGGCAGGGGCTCTCGCATGGTCTGATATGAGCACCAAACTATTGCTGCACGGTCCGCCCGGGACCGGCAAGACGACGTTTGCGCGGGCGCTGTGCAACAGCCTGCAGGTGCCGCTGGTCGTCACATCGGTCTCGACCTGGCTGCAGGGCGGCCATCTCAACGATGTCATAGCCAAGATGGCCAAGACGTTTGCCGAGGCGCGGGCCATCGCCCCGTCCATCCTGTTCATCGACGAGATCGATGGCATCGGCAAACGGCAGCCGGCCGAACGGGAATATGCCGACTATTGGAATACGGTGGTCAACAAGGCGCTGGAGTTGCTCGATGGGGCCGTGAAATCCGAAGGGCTTGTCATCGTCGGCGCCACCAACAGACCGGACCAGATCGATGATGCGATCAAGCGCTCCGGGCGGCTGGAGACGCACATCGAAATCCCCATGCCCGACGTCACAGCGCTTGCGGCCATCTTCATGCATCATCTCGGTGACGATCTGGCGGTGCTGGTTGGCGATGCTGGAAAACTGAACGGCGAGGCTCACGACGAGGGGGAGGCGGACGCCGCGGGAATGCATGTGGAAGGCCCACCGCCACCAGAAAATGATGCCAACAGGGACATCGATGAACACGGCTCAGGTGACACCCGGAAAGGAACAACGACATGACAACGACATCGAAGCATATCGAACCGGGCACACCTAAGGCGGCCGCGTCGGTGCTAAAGCGGCTGGCAACGAGGGCGATGGGCCTGACGGGCGCCGACATCGAGCGGATCGTTCGCCAGGCACGCCTGAAAGCCCGACGGGAAAAGCGGCCGATCCGGTTCGACGATCTTGAGGAAGGTATCCGCATGGATCGGCCGCAGGTGCCTTACGATCTGCGCTGGCGCTTCGCGATCCATGAAGCCGGACATGCGGTCGTTCATCATGCGCTGCGGCTCGGGCCGATCCACGGCCTGAACATCGACACATCCGGAGGCGGTGGCTATAGCCAGCTTGGCTTCACCGCATCCGGCAGCGATACGCTCGGCTATCGCGAGGACATGCTTGCCATGCTGATGGCCGGGCGGGCTGCGGAACAGATTGTGGTCGGTGCGGTCTCCTCGGGCTCCGGCGGCGCTGAGGACAGCGATCTGGCGCGGGCGACCAGGCTGGCGCTTGCCATGCAGCGTTCCCTGGGCTTCGGCGCGATCCAGCCGCTGCTCTATCGTGACGACAAGGATCCGACCGCTGTGCTCGACAGCAATCCGGACCTCGCGGCCCGCATCCATGCACGGCTGGAAAAGGCTCTGGTGCGGGCAGTCGAGGTTCTGAGCAAGAACAGGGACAAGCTCGATGCCCTCATCAACGCCCTATTCGATGCCCAGGCGCTGGATGGGGCGCTTGTGAGTGAGATTTTAAGGGATGGTTGATCTTTGAGGCAACGAACTGTCTCCCCTCAATGGAGATGTATCGTTCTCATTTGGTAAACCGATCGGCCGACCTTCAGAAGGAGATAGACCGGTAATGCGGCATGCATTCCCGGTCTATTCTCAAAGCACCAACTGGGCAGTTCTGCCTTTCAGATGTCGGGGAAGTCGACGTCAGTCCCCGCAACGTTGTTGATCAGATTGGTGAAGAAGTTTTCCGCAACGACAGCGGAAATTTCTATGATCTGGGCATCGGTGAAGCCGGCTTCACGAACAGCGTCGATATCGGCCTGGGAAACCTTTCCACGTGTTTCCGCCACCTTTTTCGCGAATGCCAGTGCTGCCGCTGCCTTCGGCTCCTCTGAAGTGCCCTGCCTTGCCAGTTCGATTTCCTCGCGGCTGAGCTTGAAAAACGTGTGGCCGGTAAACGTGTGGGCGGCATTGCAGTATTCGCAGCCGTTAACCGCGGCAACCGCGAGCGCGATCCGTTCGCGGGTTTTGACGTCAAGCGCCTTGCTCAGCCCTTGGTTCAGGCCGGCATGCGCACCGATGACGGCGGGACTGTTGGACAGGACACGGAAAAAGTTCGGCACACGACCGAGCTTTGCATTGATCGCGTTGAGTGTCGGCTGGGATGCCTCTGGAGCTGAGTGAGGCTCAGGGATGGAAATGCGTGACATGGGAGGTCCTTTCGGGTTTTGATTTGATGGGATTGTATTTGAGACGGAAACGCTGACGGGCAGGTTGCCGCCGCCTGCAGCGACACCCTTATGTTAGGCGCCGACAGGAATAGGGTTATCGAAGATACTCTGGTTGAACGCCTGGAACAGGGCATGCTCATTTGCGCCGGGATTATCCCGCATCGGCCGGATGGCATCGACGATGACCTCCGGATCATCGGTCGAAAGGGCCGCGAGCGTCTGTTCAATGAACTGCGACAGTGGCATGGCACGCGGATCGCCGCTCTTGTAGATGAGATCCGTATCCACCCAGGGCGGTGCGATTTCCTGCACCCTGACGCTGGTGTCGCGCAGTTGGAAGCGCTGCGACAACGCATAGGAGTGAAGGGCCGCCTTGGTGGCAGAATAGATTGCGTTGCTGGCAATCGGCACAAAAGCCAGAACACTGCTCGTGTAAAGGACGGTTGCTTCCGGCTGCGTCTTGAGATGTTCGATGAAGGCGGACGTCACCCGAAGGGGACCAAGCAGGTTTGTCGTGATCAGATCTTGTGCCACAGTGTCGTCGATCGGGCCGGAGACATCGTCGAAGGGCATGAAGCCGGCGTTGTTGAACACCACGTTGAGAGAGGGATAGGCACCGATCAGTTCGCGTGCGGCCTTCCGGATGCTGTCCAGATTGGTCACGTCCAGCTCTATCGATGCCATGCCGGGGTTGGCTTCCGTGACCTCTCTTAGCAAGGCAGTCCGCCGTCCCGAAATGATGACCTGATTTCCAAGCCGGTGAAATGCTTCAGCCATGCCGCGGCCGATGCCGCTGGTGCCGCCGGTGATGAAGATGGTGTTGCCCGTGAGTTTCATGGCAATTGTCCTTTGCAATTGGGGGAGGGGCTAGAAATTCAGATCGTGGTCTTGAAGCGAGGTGCTGCCTGCGTTGCAGACAGTTGCGGCCCCAGCGCACGACGCGCGGCTTCAAAGGTCTGCCAAAGCTCGACATCTCTCAAGGCGGGGATTGTGGTCGTCTCACCCTGATCCAGTCCGGCAATAGCAGCATCGACCATATCGTCCGCCTGCATCACGATCTCGGAGGGCAAATTCTCGACCGGCAGGCCACCGAGAGCCCAGAAGTCGGTACGGGTGGCGCCGGGCAGGACGGCCTGCGCGCGGATGCCCTTGTCGGCAAGCTCGTGGTTCAGCGAGGTGGTGAAGGCCTGGACGAAGGCTTTCGTGCCGCCATAGACCCCGTTCAGCAATTCTGGCGCGACCGCTACGATCGACGAGATATTGATTATGGTGCCGCTGCCGCGCGCGACAAAACCCGGCACCGCGGCGTAGGTCAACCGCATCAGGGCGGTCACGTTGAGGCGCACCATGGCCTCCATGCGCTCGACATCGCTGTCTAGCAACGTCGTGTGGGTGCCAATTCCAGCATTGTTGACGAGCATGGTGATGCTGGCATCCTCGCGCAGTGTCTTCTCCACGCGGGCCAGATCAACCGGGTTTGCGAGGTCGGCAGCAAGCACGTCCACGGCGCGCCCGGTCTTGTCCGAAATCGAAGATGCAAGCGCCTGAAGCTTGTCCGTATTGCGGGCAACCAGCGTGAGATCGTAGCCGCGGGCGGCAAGGCGATCGGCATAGATTGCGCCGATGCCGGTCGAGGCGCCGGTGATAAGGGCGGTTCCCAAGGTAGCCATGTCTTTAATCCTCTTGAAAAGGAGCGCCAGTCGCTCCCGACGAGAATGTTATGGACGAAGATCCTCGTGTCCGATATGACGTATAAACTACGTTTTCAGGACATGAAGGCAGAGATGGTATGCCGCATATTTCCATGGTGCTCACCCCCGGTTTTCAGTTCCTGGCGCTCGGCGTGCAGGCGGCCTTCGAACTGGCGAATGCGTTGAGGGAGGACAGCTATTACGCCCTGTCCATTGCATCGGTCGGTGGTGGTCCCGTTCTCTCCTCGAGCGGCTTTGCCGTGCCGACCACGAAGCTTTCCGATCTGGAGACGGTGGATACACTGCTGCTTCTCGCAGGACTGGTTCCGCCTCCGCAGCAGGATGAGGCAACGCTTGACACCCTGCGCGCGACGGCACGGCAGGCGCGGCGCGTTGCCGGTCTGTGCACGGGCTCGTTCCTGCTTGGGCAAATGGGGCTTCTCGACGGGCGACGGGCCACCACACACTGGTCGTATGCGCGGCAGATGCGTGAGACGTTTTCCAATGTGCGGGTCGAGGAGGATCGCATTTTCATCAATGAGGGTCCGGTGTGGACCTCGGCAGGACTGACGGCTGGCCTTGATCTCGCCGTCGCCTTGATCGAGAAGGATCTCGGCCGAGACATGGCCAGTGCCATTGCCCGGCGCCTGGTGATGCATCATCGCCGCGCGGGCGGCCAATCCCAGCATTCGGAACTGCTCGAACTCGCGCCAAGCAGCGACCGTATCCAGAAGGCGTTGATTCATGCGAAAGCGCATCTTTCCAATCCTCTGACAGTGGATGAACTGGCGGATGTAGCCGCTCTCTCGCCCCGTCAGTTCAGCCGCGCCTTCCGCGCTGAAACGGGGCAGACGCCTGCCAAGGCTGTAGAGCAAATCAGGCTCGATGCGGCTCGCCTGATGATCGAAGAAACACATCACTCCTTCGATCAGATCGCGCAGCAGGCGGGCTTCATCGACCTGCGGCGCATGCGCGAAGCGTTCATGCGCCAATACGGTCAACCGCCACAGGCGCTGCGGCGGCTGGCGAGAGCACCATAGTGCCGCCTCCGCGAACGACTGACGGCTTCATACGAGCCGGATGTCGGAGAGATCGATCGACACCACCAGCGGCTCGGCCATGGCTTGACCGTCTGGCTGACGCGGAAAAATCCGCCGGATCGTCGGGAATTTCAGGCCCTGCACTTCGACATAACGATCGATGTAATGCGCTCCGGGTGTGTTGCCTGCAATTTCCACGTCATAGTCATGACGCTTCAGTAGACCGTGAGCATCCACATAAATCGTCTGGATCGTGCTGTGGGTGGCGATCGTCGGCGGGAATGTCACCTTCAGCCGGGTCCAGGTTTCCTCTTTTTCCTGCCAGGGGCCAACCTCCTCAACCTGCACGCCGGGGGCGGCCAGAAGGAACGGCATAGTGAGATAGGTCCACATGGCAATGCCCGCGAAGTAGGCGAGTTGTATCTGGCTCCACGGGGTATCCAGCGCGTGCCCCGCAAAGGAGGCGCGAGGATTGTAAAGGCTTTCGATTACGTTGCCGGCTGCGTCCTTCAACTGAACGAGGTCTGGCGTGAAGGATGAGACAAGGCCCTCCTCCCCAAACGGATGATGTGACGCCCACTCCTCATGGAGGCCGACGGTGACGTTGGTATCGTCCAGACGCCCGGCGTGGCCCTTCAACATCCACAGTGCACCGCCCTGCTGCAGATGCGCTGTCAGCATGGAGAAAGACGACCAGCGCTGAAGTCCACCATGAGCGTTAATGATTTTCTCGACGAGCGGATGCATGGACTTACCTATTGAATGATGGAGTTGACTTGCCTCCTTTCTACCCCAGCGTAATCGCCCACATATTTGATGATCCAGCCGCAACAAGTGCCGGAGAGCGGACAGCTACGCAGCCTCAGGCCGTTTGGTAGCGACCGCCAAGCAGACCGAATGCAGCCGGATTGTTCAATCGCGCATGCCGAACATGCCCCAGGCTGGGCGACTACCGTCCACCCGCGGCGATGTGCGTGGCGTTCATTTATCTTAGTTTGAAATCAGGAATGACGGCTCATGCGGGTCTTGGTCCTGTTTGCGCATCCGGCGCAGCGGAAGAAAAGTATCAACCTGGCAATGGCAGACCGCGCGCGCCTTGTGGAAGGGATTACGGTTGCTGATCTTTATGCAGAATATCCCCGTTTCTTGATCGACGTGGATCGCGAGCAGCGACGCCTGCTGACGCACGACGTGATCGTCTTCCAGTTTCCGCTCTTCTGGTACTCAACGCCTGCACTTCTCAAACAGTGGCAAGATCTGGTTCTCGAGTATGGCTTCGCTTATGGGCCCGCCGGCAAGAAATTGGCAGGCAAGCATGCACTTGTCTGCGTCACGACCGGAGGAAGCCGCGATGACTATTCGGCCATCGGCGGCAACGAGCATCCTATTGAGGAGTTTCTGCTTCCTTTGCGGCAGACGTCGCTCCTCTGTGGGATGGACTTTCTGCCGCCGTTCGTACTTCACGCCGCCAATCATATCGAAGCCAGCAGGGTACAGGCACACATCGAAACCTATCCTCTCTTGCTGACGGCTCTGCGGGATGACCATTTCGATTTTTCCGCTGCTCACACCCACCAAGTTCTGTCGGTGGACGATCTCGTTCGCCTGATGGGAGGATAGGCCGATGGAGGAACTGGCATTCTACGCATTCGCCTACCTGGCAGCAGCCGTCTTTACGGTGATTATCTCGCAACGGTTGGGACTTGGTACCGTTGTCGGCTACATCGTTGCCGGTGTCATCATCGGCCCTGTTCTGCAGGTTTCGACAGGGGGGACGGGCTATCTGGAGCACTTCTCGGAATTCGGTATCGTCATGATGCTGTTCCTGATCGGGCTGGAGATCGACCCGCAAATGGTCTGGAAACTGCGCACCAAGCTGCTCGGTCTTGGAGGTCTACAGGTGGTTGCGACGGTCTGCCTCCTCACCGCTCTCGGCGTGGCCCTCGGCTTTACCTGGCAGCAAAGCGTGCTGTTTGGTTTTATCGGCGCCCTGTCTTCCACCGCCATCGTGCTGCAGACGCTGGAAGAAAAGGGCGTGCTGGACTCTGACGGTGGAATAGCAGGCTTCGCCGTTCTTCTGTTTCAGGATTTCGCCGTCATCCCCATGCTTGCCTGTATCCCGTTGATGACGGACGCCGGAAGCGCAGCCCCTTCAGGCCATGGTCCCACCTTGCTTCAGAGCCTGCCTGGCTGGGCCTCTGCTCTCCTGACACTCGCAGCCGTGGCCTTTGTGGTGATCGCCGGACAGTACCTGTCGCGCCCCGTCTTCCGAGTGATCGCGCTTCTGCGTCTCAGGGAAATATTCACGGCGATGGCGCTGCTGCTGGTGGTCGCCATCTCGCTGCTGATGTCTGCGGTGGGATTGTCGCCAGCGCTAGGCGCGTTTCTCGGAGGTGTGGTGCTTGCCAACAGTGAATTCAAGCATGAGTTGCAAAACGATGTGGAGCCCTTCAAAGGGCTGCTGCTTGGCCTGTTCTTCATGACGATCGGAGCCAAGATCGATCTTGCAATCCTGCGTGACAACTGGCTGATCATATGTGCTGCGACCCTGGGTCTGGTGATTGTCAAGGTCGCCGTGCTGTTGCCTCTCGGCTGGCTTTTCAAACTTCGGGCCGCGGCTGGGTGGCTGTTTGCACTCGGCCTTGCCCAAGCTGGAGAGTTCGGTTTCGTTCTGCTCTCTATTGGACGAGACCGAGAGATCCTGACGGAACAGATGACGTCCGTTTCCATCCTTGTGATTACGATGGGGATGATTCTGACGCCGTCGCTCTTTGCGCTCTATAACCGTATTGCAGTGCTGATCGATGACCGACAAGGACAGGCAGAGTCCGAACAGCCGGATGAAGCAACGATCATCATCGCCGGCGTCGGGCGTTTCGGACAGATCGTCAATCGCATGCTGCTGGCCAACGGCCACAGGCCGGTCGTTCTCGATTACCGGGCCGATGTGGTAGACGACGTCCGCAGGTTCGGTGTCAGATCATTCTTCGGCGATGCCAGCAGGCCCGATCTTCTGAAATCGGCCGGACTTGCAAAAGCAGGCCTCCTGGTTGTGGCGATCGATGATCGCGAGCGTGCCAACGAGATCATCCGTCATGCGCGCCAGCACAATCCGGATATAATCATCATTGCCCGAGCCTATGATCGGCTCCACTACTACCAACTGATGGAGGCTGGCGCTACCCATATCGTCCGCGAGCTGTTTGGGAGTTCAATCGAGGTGGCGGGCCTCGCGCTCCAATCGCTTGGGATGCATCCCTACGAGGTGGAGAAACGCAAGAGCATTTTCGTCGAGGAGGATGTCGCCGGCCTCAACCGCATGGCATCCCTGGTGGATGCCTCGATGCGCGCACCCGACAATCCCACCTTCATCGCCGGCTTTAACGACATTGGCCGTGTTATCGAGAGCGCGATGCGCGGCGAACGCGCGATTTATGATGACATCGTCCGGCGGGGTTGGAGCCTGCCGGAGCTAGATGAGGTTCATTCGGTCCAGAATGCGAAAGATCGCATTTAGCGATAGGCGCTATGTCTTCTGAGATGAGGGAAACGCAATCAATCAGGCATTATAGCCGCCGTCGACATCGATGATCGCCCCATTGATGAACGAGGCCGCCGGACTTGCCAGAAAGGCAATGGCCGCTGCCGCCTCTTGTGCAGTTCCTAGTCGCTTCATCGCGTTCGCCGCGATTTCCGCTTCCAATTGCGCAGCGGGAGCGTCCATAAGCAATGCGTCGATAGCGCCGAGTTGAACGACGTTCACGGTGATACCGCGCGGTCCAACATCGTGCGCAGCGCCTTTGCAAAAGGCGACGATAGCGGCACGGGTGGCAGCATAATCGGCAAGCCCAGGCGTTCCGACACGATCGGCGACAATCGAACCGACGGCGATCACGCGGCCTTGATCGTTCATGCCTTTGATCGCCGTCCGGATGACTGTGATGGCGGCCCGCACATTGATTGCGAATTGAACCTCAAGCGCATCTTCATCAAGGTCCAGATCATCGACCTGCCATTGGAATTTCCGCTCACAATTGACCACCAACACATCAAGCTTGCCAACGGTGCCAATCACGCGCCGGACAAGTCGAATACATTCTTCGCTATTGATGGCGCTTGGGATGGGGAAGACGGAGATTCTGGTGCCGTTGCGGCGAAGCTCCTCGACGAAATCTGGCTCCGGTCGATCTGAACGGACGGAAATCGCAAGCTCTGCCCCGTCCGCGGCAAGCGCGCGTGCGGTGGCAGGACCAATTCCTGTATCCGCGCTCGTAATGAGGGCAATCTTTCCCGCTAGTAGCTTGGCTTTGTCATGATCCATTTCGCGAACGGCCTCCCCTTTCCATTGGTTTTTATGCGCACGACGAGGAGGCACGTTAGGCATCTGGTTGTGATGCCTATTGTCGAATCGTGCGCAGATATGACGGATCAGCAGATCAGCTTCGGGCTTTCCGAAGGATCTTCGACAGACGTCAACTGACCGGTAAACTCAAAGCAGGCTGCGGATCGGCAGTGTACGGGCCGCTCAAGGCTGCACTCATCTGCCGCCATTGATGGGGCGTCATGCCCGCAATACGGCGGAAAAGCTTGCAAAGATGTGCCTGATCGCACATGCCGCAGGCGTGGGCGATCTGGCTCAGCGGTTCATCGGTCGTGCCTATCAGATCCTTAGCGAGAGCGATGCGTCTGGATAGGACATAGGCATAGGGTGCTTCTCCGAAGGAAACCCTGAAATTGCGGGAGAAATGGCTTGAACTCAGATGGACCAGTGCACCGAGATCCGTGATCCTGAGGCTCGAGTGAATGTTCTGCTCGACATGCCGGACAATCTTCCTGATCTGCCAGCATGCCAAACCATTGGCGCGATTGCGTCCGGGCAGTTTCGGTGGCTTTGAAACCCCGCCCATAGCATCCTGCAGGTGACGAAGGCTGAGCTCAAGGCCTGCGGGAATATCGGGGTTATGGCTGGCAAGCTGAGGTGCGTTGGCAGACTGTGAAGGGATTGTCGCTGTCATGGGAGTGACCTCGCTGTGTGGCTTCCAGCAAGGTGCAGCAGGGTGACGGTGACTGCGAGTTATTCGATGTTAAGAGTCGTTGCCCACCGCTCTAACACCAGGTCAGGACGTTGGCGAAGCTTGCGCAAGCATCTGCCGCACGGCAACCAGATCAGCACTTTCAGGGTCTTCGGCAAAGCGACCGAACACGTCCCGAAGCTGCATGAGAGAGTTTTTGGCAAGCTCGGGCTCATCTGTCATGCCTGCGAGAGCCACCAGAACGCGCATTTCGACCGTGAGAATGTCGTCCTGACGTGCCTGCATCAGTGCCTCCTTTAAGCCCGCGACATAGGCCTTTCGGTCGCCTGTCTCGTGCCATAGGCAAACGGCCCGCAGGCGCAGGAGATCGGCGCGATTGACCCTTGTTGCCGTACGCTGGGCCCGAGAAAGCGCTGCCTCCACGATGTCCAGTGCATTGCGGTACCGTCCAGCGGCGGCGTAGGCCTGCGTCAATTGACCTAACATCAGGATCTCCTGGACGCGGCTGTTGGTCTGCACCAGCTTGGCAACGCTCCGCTCCAGGAGCTCGATCCCCTTGTCCACGTCTCCCTTGAGCACAGCAATCGTGCCGCTATGACCTTCGGCAACGAATCGAAACGGAAGAAGCGCCGTGCGCGTTGCGCATTCGAGAAGCCGCTCAGTCCGTTGCTCAGCCACCTCTATGTCGCCAGCCCACAGCGCTAGCACACTAGCCCAGACTAGCGCCGTCACCAGTGGAACCGGGCTGCCGAGCGCCTCGGCTTCCTCAACCATTTTATACGCCATGGTCCGTGCCTGCGTCCGTTGCCCGTGTATCCATAGAGAAAGCACGTAGGAGGTGTAGGTCCAGATGCGGAAGTCCACGCCGATGCGGACGAGACGGTTTGGTCGTTCGAGCGGAAGCAAAGCTAGCGCTCGCTCCGCATGATGCCGGTTCTTCGACAGTTCGCTTGAGAAGAAGGCGACGATGGACATCATGCTCTCCAGCATGCCTCTGTCTTGCAATCCCTCCGCCATTCCTTCGGCGCGCCGGATGGACTCGAGCATGCCCTCCACGTTTCCCGCGCGCAAATGAAAGGCGAAAAGCGCCGCCACGGTACTTGGCCAGAAGACGGTATCGCGGAGTTTCTGCGCCATCGCCAGGGCGCGGTCGATCGCCTGACCAACCTCCTCAGAATTGCCGCGCATGAAGAGCAATGGCATGGCGAAATGGGTCAGAAGCGCCATCTCGACGTGAGTGCCCTTTTGATGTGCGGGCAGACGCTCCAGCGCAATCGAGGCCCATTTGGTGCATTCGGCCATAAGCGACAGATCCGTCATCAGATCGGCAGCGGCGATGGCGAGCGCAACGGCAATATCGACGTCGCCCACCTCCGAAAAACTCCAGTCCAGGGCCACGCGCACATTGTCGATATCCAGTCGCAGATGGGCTATCGTTTCATCTGGGCGTTGTTGAATTTCAGTGGTCAGCAGCGAGAGAAAGTAAGCCGCATGCTGACGGCTGAAGATCGCAGATTCGTCGGCCTGCCGCAGCCGTTCGGATGAATATTCGCGCGTCGTATCGAGTAGCCGAAAACGGACCTCGTCATGCGTGACATCCGCAGATACCAGGGATTTGTCGACCAGATTTGAAAGCAGTTCCGCGACGCTGTGGCGCGCGATAGTCTCATCGCTGGCGATCTCTTCGGCCGCGCTGAGCGAGAACGAGCCGGCAAAGACGCTAAGCCGCCGCAGGACGATCTTTTCATCGTCCTCCAGAAGATCGAAGCTCCAATCGAGTGTCAGGCGAAGCGCCTGATGGCGCGGATGCGCAGTCCGGCGCCCTTTGTTGAGGATACTGAAGCGCTGATGAAGATACCCCGCGATCCCCTGAACGCCCAAGGTCGCCACGCGCCCGGCGGCAAGTTCGATCGCCAGAGCCAGCCCATCAAGGCCGCGACAGATCTCAGCCACGGTGGCGGCATTCTCGTCCGTCAGCCGGAAGCTTTCCGACTGGGCTTGTGCGCGGTCCACAAACAGCGACACCGCGGGGTAGGCCCCAACGCTGTCGGCTGTCGCCTCCTCATCCTCGGGCGGCACGGCCAGTCCCTGCAAACGCAGGACCTGCTCGCCCTGGACCCGAAGCGGCTCACGCGTGGTGGTGAGCAAATGCACCTGTGACCCACTGAGGAAGATTTTCTCGGCCAGTTCGGCAACGGCACCAATGACATGTTCACAATTGTCGATGACGAGGAGGGCCTTGGTCGTTTCGAGAACGGCCAGAATGCTCGCCGTCTCATTCTCGCCCCTCACGGGCAGACCCAGGACCGTTGCGAAGGCACCTGTCACCATTCGCTGATCACGCAAGGGTGCCAGATCGATAAACAGAACGGCATCGCCGAATTCAGCTTGAAGGCTCTGGGCAACCGCGAGCGCGACGGTGGTCTTGCCTATGCCACCGGTCCCGACGATCGAGAGAAAGCGCTTTGCTATCAGCTCATGCCGAATTCGCCGAACCTCTTGCTCTCGTCCCACGAGCTTCAGGGGGCGCAGAGGAAGCGGATCGAAGCGTGGGAACGCCTTTTTAGGCGTCGATATAAGAGTGGATGGATCAGATTGATCTTGCGTGACTGTCGCCGTGAAGCTGTAGCCTCTGCCTGGAACATTGATGATATAGCGATCTGCATCAGAAAACTGCGCAAGAGCCTTGCGCAGTTCTGAGATGTGCACTCGCAAACTGACCTCTTCGACATGGACTACGCCCCATACTTCGCGCATGAGGTCTTCATTGCGGACGATGTTGCCTGCCTCTCGGACAAGACAGTACAGAATATCCAGCGCCCTGCTGCCGAGACGGATCACGTGTCCGTCGTGACTGAGCTGGCGCTCGCTCGCAGACAAGCGGAAGCCACCGAAAAGAAGGATGTCACCGCTTGCCAACACTTGCTCCTATCCGCCAGGTGCCACGGGACCGTCCAGGCAAGACGCCGGATCAGTCGCGCACGATGACGAATATTCGGTTGCAGCGGAGTCTGCAACCGAAGCGGCTTGGACAGAGGTGAATGGCTCTAGCCGAAGTGGCTGGAACCATCCGCTTTGTGTACCTGCAAGTCGTTAGAATTGCTTCATTCCTGCAGGAAGCGATCGATCTCGGCGGCGAAATCCTCGATGAATTGAAACAGGAATGCGTGCCCTGCATCGGGATAGAGGACAAGTTTTGCATTGGGTGCCCTCTGCGAAAGCAGATAGGAGCGATAGGCGGGCAGCATGACGTCGTGGGCACCATTGGCGACAAGCACCGGCAGCTTCAATTCGTCTGCGCGATCAAAAATGCCAGTCCAACCGGAAACTGCCTTCACCTGTCCCATCATACCGGCAGCATTCACCTGCGGGCCACGGTCTGGTAGCGACATGATACGGGCCAGCGAAGCACGACCGGCGGCAATTGCCGTTGTTGTTTCCGGATAGAATAGAAACAGAAAGTCCTCGTCGTCGTTCTGGCCCTTGGTCATGATCTGCGGCACCCGTGGATGCTGTTGCGGGCCATCAGCGACAGGTCCCGGGCTGGAGCCTGCAATGATCAATCGACGAACGAGGTCGGGGAAATCAAGCGCGAACTGCTGCGCCACTACGCCGCCCAGCGACCAACCCAACACGTCAACAGGGCTCAAACCAAGGAGACGGATGACATCGGCAGCAACGGCAGCCATTGCGGGAATGGTTTCGGGCACGCTGCCTTCGGAGCGGCCGATACCGGCGCTATCGAAGCGTATGACTCGACGGTTTCTGGAAATGGCGGCGATGAATGCTGGATCCCAGTCGTCCATCGTCCCGCGAAACCGCTGGAACAGGATCAGGGGAACTCCGTCGGAGGGGCCATCCGCACGCCAGGCAAGCCGACCATGTGGTGTTTCCAGCCAGCGGATCAAAGAGTGTTCCGACATTGTTGTCTCCCGTGCGAAGGCGCAATCACGCTCGAGAAGAGCTAGCGGCGGTGACGCGAGGCGGATTTGACGATTCTGCCGCAAAGTGCGTTCGACGCCGGGAAATCGCGCCGTAATGTTCGACTGCAGGATGATACAATCCGGGCTGTCTCCGGCACCCCTACCTTCGCGACATCATCCAAGGAAGGGAGACTACGACATGACCAGCGCATCGCTTGCCGCCTATGCCGACCCGGAAAATCCGGCACTGCCGAAGGTGGGAATGGACATCGAACCGGGGCGAACAGCTCTGCTAATCACGGATCCGCAAATTGATTTCCTCAGCCCCAAGGGCGCAGCCTGGAGCGCGTTCGGCGAGAGTATCACCGAACATAACACCGTCGAGAACATTGGTCGGCTCCTGCAGGCGTCCAAGTCGGCAGGCATTGAGGTGGTGATCTCTCCCCACTACTATTACCCTTTCGACCACCGCTGGGACTTTGCCGCGACCGGCGAAACGCTCATGCACAAGCTGCGTATGTTCGATCGTCGGGACCCGCTCTCGCTGGATGGCTTCGATGGTTCCGGCGCCGATTGTATGCCGGAATACAAGGAGTTCATTCAGGACGGGAAAACCATTGTCTGCTCGCCGCACAAGATCGCCGGACCGCAAACCAACGACGTCGTCTTTCAACTGCGCAAGAAGAAGATCGACAAGGTGATCCTGGCCGGCATGGCTGCGAATTTCTGCGTGGAATCCCATCTTCGGGATCTCGTCGAGAAAGGTTTCGAAGTGGCGGTGGTACGGGATGCGACTGCTGGCAGCAAGTTGCCGGAAGGGGATGCCTACCTTGCCGCGCTGGTCAACTTCCGCTGGTTTGCCAACGATCTCTGGACGACCACTGGAGCGGTCGAACGTCTGGCGCGCGCGCAGTAACCTCAGGCAAGCCAAGCGAAGAACCCGGCCGAGACCCCTGCGCCGGGTTCTTCGCATTCTACAATTTCCGCGAAAGTCAGCGCAGCTTACCCTCTTCCGCCTTGTAGAAGTATTGGCTCGCTACCAGCCAGCCCTTCAATGGCCTGAGCGGCGGTATGCAGGTGAGCAGCGTGAACGGACCGGTGACGAACACCTGCACCCAGAGTGACGCCTGAAAGCTCACCTCCAGCCACACGCCAAGGAAGACGCTCGGAATGCAGGCGAAGCAGATGACGAAGAAGGCAGGGCCATCGGCGGGATCGGCAAAGGAATAATCCAGCCCACAGACCTCGCAGGAGGGCCGCAGCGATAGGAAACCAGAAAAAAGATGCCCTTGGCCGCAACGCGGGCAGCGCCCTCGGATGCCTGTCCGCCAGGGCTCGATCGGCGGATAAAAGCTGTCTGGCATCTGTCTCTCCTTGCTCTTGGTCAAGACGAGAAGAATAGGCCGTTCGGCTATCAGAGCCTTGTATCATCGTGCCCAACAGCAGCACTGCTAACCATTGATGACATACGGATCGTCCCGTCTCGCGAAGGGGCGGAAGATACAATCTTGGTCCGGTCCGACGCTTTAGGGTTTGCGCATGCCGTCTCGAGTACGGCCAGACCAACCTCTCAAGTCTACGGAACGACGATGAGCGACGATTTCCAGCTCGAACTTTCGCGAAGGCAGGCGCTGATCGCCGGCGCATCGCTTTCATTCGCAATGGCCACACCGGCCCTGTCTGCCTCCAACACAAAGCTAGAAGGGATTGATCCCATGACCGAAAATTTCATCAGGACGAAGGATGGCGTGAACATCTTCTACAAGGACTGGGGCAAGGGTCAGCCAATCGTGCTTCATCACGGCTGGCCGCTGTCTTCGGACGATTGGGATGCCCAGATGCTGTTCTTTGTCCAGCACGGATTCCGCGTCATCGCACACGACCGTCGTGGACACGGACGATCTCAGCAGGTCAGTGAGGGCCATGACATCGCCCATTATGCCGCCGATGCTGCGGCGCTCACTGAACATCTTAACCTGAAGGACGCCGTTCATATCGGTCATTCCACCGGTGGCGGCGAAGCAGCCGCCTACGTGGCGCGTCATGGCAAGGGGCGGGTTGCCAAGCTCATCATGGTTGCCGCCATCCCGCCGCTGATGCTGAAAACCGCCACCAATCCGAACGGCACGCCGATAGATGTGTTCGACGGCTTCCGTTCAGCGCTCGCGGCCAACCGTGCACAGTTCTACATGGATGTGGCGTCCGGTCCCTTCTACGGGTTCAACCGTCCGAACGCGAAGTTATCCCAGGGCTCCATCCAGAACTGGTGGCGTCAGGGCATGATCGGCAGCGCCAAGGCCCATTACGAAGGCATCAAGGCGTTTTCCGAGACCGACCAGACCGAAGATCTGAAGAAGATCGATGTGCCGACGCTCGTCATGCATGGCGATGACGACCAAGTGGTGCCAATCGCTGCATCCGCTGAGCTTTCCGTCAAGCTGCTCAAGAAGGGCACGCTCAAGGTGTATAAGGGTTACCCCCACGGCATGCTGACAACCAATGCCGATGTGCTCAACGCCGACATGCTGGCCTTCATCAAGTCCTGATCTTCCCGGCAGGCGGGTTTGCCCCACCCGCCTGCCGGTCTTCGACCAATTTGTCCATTGCGCCGGCGCTGCAATCCGGCAGCAAATTCACGAGGTCTGCCATGCGAACGATACTTCGCGGTGCCGCTGCCACGGCGCTTCTCCTGACATTGTCTAACGCGTCGGCCTTTGCCGATGGCAATGCTGAAAACGGCAAGAAACTCTTCACGCGCTGCAGCGCCTGCCATGCGATTACCGACCAGAACAAGGTTGGTCCGGGCCTGCAGAACATTGTCGGTCGCGCTGCAGCTTCCCAGCCGCAGTACAAATACTCTTCGGCCCTTGCCGCCTCCGGCCTCACCTGGGACGAGGGCACTCTCGATGCGTTTCTCAAAGCACCGACGACCATTGTCAAAGGCACGCGCATGAGCCTTGCCGTGCCGAAGGATCAGGATCGCGCCGACATCATCGCCTATCTGAAAACGCTCTCCGCGAACTAACCCGAGGACTTTTCAAGAGGACATTCAGGATGAAAACTCTCGTTATCAATGGCGTTTCGCACCAGGTAGAGGCGCCGGACGACATGCCGCTTCTATGGGTGCTGCGTGATGTTCTGGGCATGACCGGCACGAAATATGGCTGCGGCATCGCGCAATGCGGTGCCTGCACGGTGCATCTGGGCGACGAGGCCGTTCGTGCGTGCCAGACCACGATGGACATGATCGACGGCCAGCCGATCACGACGATCGAAGGTGCCGCCATGAACGCGATCGGTGCCAAGGTACAGGCGGCCTGGTTGGAAAAGGAAGTCGTACAGTGCGACTACTGTCAGTCCGGCCAGATCATGTCGGCCATTGCGCTGCTTTCCGCCAATCCGAAGCCGACCGATGCGGACATCGATGATGCCATGGCAGGCAATATCTGTCGCTGCGGCACCTATGTGCGTATTCGCGAAGCCATCCACGCTGCGGCGTCGGCCTGAAGGAGGCAATGATGATCAACAACCTTCATTCGCGCCGCAGCTTTCTCAAGGGCACTTCCCTTGCAACCGGCGGCATTCTGCTTTCGCTGCAATTGCCGGATGCCGGTCGCACCCGCGCCGCTTTTGCGGCGTCCGGCCCCGCTCCCTTCATTCCAAACGCTTTCGTCAAGATTGATGACCAGGGCGTCACTCTGATCATGCCGCATACCGAGGTGGGGCAGGGCATTTACACTTCCAGCGCCATGATGATGGCGGAGGAACTGGAACTCGATCTCGACCAGGTGAAAGTCGAAGCGGCGCCTCCAGACATGTCCAAATACATGGACCCGAATCTCTATGATCAGGCCACTGGCGGCTCGATGTCGACCCGTTCGGACTGGATGCGCCTGCGCCAGGCTGCTGCGGCCGCCCGGATCATGATGGTTTCGGCGGCAGCCGCCCGCTGGAAAGTCGATCCGTCGACGCTCACGGTGGAACGCGGCATCATTCACAACCCATTAACCAAGGCACAGTTCACTTTTGCCGAGATCGCTCCTGAGGCCGCGACACAGGCAGTACCGACGGACATCAAGCTCAAGGAGCCTTCCGAGTTTCGCCTGATCGGCACCCGCGCCAGGCGCGTGGATACGGCCACGAAGGTGAACGGTGCCGCCATCTATGGCATCGATATCCGCCGGCCGGGAATGAAGTTTGCAACGCTTGCCATGTCCCCCGTCAAAGGCGGTACGATCGCGTCGATGGATGAGAAGGCAGGGCGGGCGATACCCGGGGTGGTTGATATCGTGCGGTCCGGTAATGATGCCATCGCCGTGATTGCCGAGCATATGTGGGCGGCGAAACAGGGGCTTGATGCGCTTGCTATCACTTGGGACAACGGCCCCAATGGAACAGTGACATTGGAGAGCATCGTCGCCAAGATGGATGAGGCGTCCAAGGTGCAGGGCGTAGTCATTCGCAACGAGAAGAGTGCAGAAGCGGCGATTGAAAAGGCGAAGACGAAGCTTTCGGCCATTTATCAATCACCCTTCCTGTCCCACGCTCCCCTGGAGCCACTGAATTGCACGTTGCACATCCGTGCCGATGGCGCAGAGCTTTGGGTCGGCACTCAGGTGCCGGTGCGGGCGCAGAAAGCCGTCGCCGATGCCATCGGGCTTGCGCCGGAGAAGGTGGTTGTCCACAATCAGTTGATGGGCGGTGCCTTCGGCCGCAGGCTTGATGTCGACAGCATCGAGATCGCTGCAAAGCTGCTCAAGGATATCCGCTACCCGGTTAAGATGGTCTGGACCCGTGAACAGGACATGACCCACGATTATTACCGGCCCTATTATTACGATCGTGTGGCGGCCGGTTTAGACGATAGCGGCAAGCTCGCGGGCCGCACGCACCGTGTCACCGGTTCTTCCATCTACGCGCGTTGGGCGGCGGCTGCCTTCAAAAATGGGATCGATCCCGATGCCGTGGATTGCGCGGCCGAAACACCCTATGACGAAGATGCGGTTCTCGCCGATTACGTCCGCCAAGAGCCGGATGGAATGAACACGAGTTGGTGGCGTGGCGTCGGTCCGACACACAATGTCTTCGTCATCGAGAGTTTCGTTGATGAGATGGCAAACGCCACTCGCCAAGACCCGCTGGAGTTTCGCCGACGGATGTTGGGCCGTAATCCACGGGCGCTTGCCGTTTTGAACCTCGCTGCGGAAAAGGCCGGCTGGGGTCAAAAATTGCCCAAAGGTCGCGGTCAGGGTATCAGCCTGCAATTCGCTTTCGGCAGCTATCTCGCTCATATCCTCGAAATCGACGTCGCGGCCGATGGCTCGATTGGTCTCATCCGGTCGGTGATTGCGGTAGATTGCGGCATCACGATCAACCCGGACACGGTTCTCGCCCAGATGCAGGGTGGCATTATCTTCGGCCTGAGTGCTGCCATGTTCAATCGTATCACGCTGACGGATGGCGCTGTGGATCAGACCAATTTCGATACCTACCGTGTCATGCGCATCAATGAAGTACCGAAGGTCGAGGTCTACCAGATCCACAACAACGAGGCACCCGGTGGTGTCGGTGAAGCCGCCACGGCGGCAGCCGCCGGCGCTCTGGCTAACGCCATCTTTGCCGCAACCGGGAAACGGTTTCGCAGCCTGCCTCTGGCGGATGCCATGGGCGCCTGAGCGATAAAAGATCGAAAGGGTCGCCATGGAAACGTGGCGGCCCCTTCATTTGCCCCGTACGGGGTCGCCGCAGATCACCAGAGCCCTGAAAAGGAGATGGAGCCAGAGAGGGCGTCTCTGGCTCCATTCTGTTATCCACGGCGCAAACCCTGGGTCTGTCCTTATGCCTTGCGGATATGATTGCGATCCAGTCCGATCGAAATCACCTCCGAAATGGCCGCAATGGCGCCGATGCCCCAGACCGTTCCCGTGCCGATGACGCCGGCACCCATGGCAGAGCCGATGGAAAAGCCGAGATACATGGTGGAGGTATTGAGCGCCAAGGCCACCGATGCCTGCGACACTGGCCCCGCCGCGATCAGGCGTGCCATCTGGGCGGGAAAGAAGGACCAGACGCTGAAACCCCAGACGGCGATTGCCGCAAGCACCGGCACCAGCGCCAAGGAGGGCGCCAACCGCGTGGCAAGGGAAAGCGTGGCAAAGGATGCCCCCAGCAGAACGAGAGACCAAAACACCACCCGGTTTGACCCGAAGCTGTCATTCAAGCGTCCGCCGACCGTGACGCCGATGGCTGCTGCAATGCCCCACATGGAAACGGTCGCGCCAATTCCGGACGATCCAAAATCCAGAACCTCCGTCAGATAGGGAGCAACGTAGGGATAGGCCGTATAGGCGCCGATGGACCAGAAGAGCGTGACCCCAAGAAGGCGCAGCACCGGCCGTTGTCTTATCACGCCGACCCGTTCGGACAGCGAGGCAACCGCAATCTGTAAGCCCGCATCGCGGCGTACCCCGGAGAGAATGCCGAGGATCGCGACGATCCCCATCAGGGCCACCGCCAGAAATGTTGAACGCCAGCCGAAGGTGTGGCCGACCACGGCACCCAGCGGCAGGCCGAGTGCAATTGCGATCGTCATGCCACCGCTGACGATCGCAAGTGCACGCCCACGCTTTTCCGGAGAAACGATGACACCGGCAAGCGAATTGGCACCCGGAACATAAAGCCCCGAGGCAATGGCCATCAGGATGCGGGCCAACATCAGCGTGGCGAAGGAGGATGAAAAAGCCGCAACGAGGTTACCCGCCGTAAACAGCGTCATGGCGACCAGCAGGGTGCTCCGACGCTTCAGGCTTGCGGTCATAACCGTGGTAATCGGCGAGCTGATCGACATCACCAGCGTGAAGACGACAACGAGAGTCGCGGTGGCCGACAGGCTCATACCGAGATCCTGCGCAATGGTCGGCAGAAGTGGGGCGATCATGAAGCCTTCGGTGCCGATGGCAAACGTGCCAAGCGCCAGGAAGTAAGGCGGCAAAAGCGAGCGGCTCTCTACGGCGGTCCCGCTTGACCTGATCGGGGTGGTTAAAGGGGTATCATTGGGAGACATGGAGTCAAACTTTTTTGCCTGCAAAGCCGTCGATCAAGACGGTTGCAGCCGTTTCAAACGGGAAGGAGAGGGGGTGGCTTGGGCGAGAGAAGGCGAACCTGTCGAAACGCCCTTATGTTATTCGATAGCGGTGCATGATCTTCGTTCCTCAATGGAGAGCCTCAGCCTAGGTCCGCTGCGGCTGGCTTGATAGGAAGATCAGGGCGCAAAAAGGAAAGCGCACGGTGCCGATCCGGCTGTTCGAACCGACAGCAACATGCCGCAGGCTATGCCTGCGACAGGACCTTGCGATGTCACGGAAGAGACTGCCGGAGGGCGTGCCGCCACGTCATTCCTGACGACCGGCCTCGTCAAGCTGACTGAACTCGTCATCGGTCAGTTCGACACCGGCCGCCGCCACATTCTCTTCCAGATGCGATACCTGGGATGTGCCCGGGATGGGCAGAATGACGGGACTGCGCTTCAGCGTCCAGGCCAGGGCGATCTGGCTGGCGGATACACCTTTCTGATTGGCCAACTGAGAAAGGATCGATCCCGGTTTGGTCAGTTGTCCGGCAGCCAGCGGATACCAGGGAATGAAGCCGATGCCATTTGCCGCGCAGTAATCCAGCACGTCTTCGCTGCCACGATCGGCAAGATTGAAACGGTTCTGTACGGTGGCGACAGGAAAGACCTCTCGCGCGGCCTCGATGTCCTCGATGGTGACCTCGCTGAGGCCTGCATGGCGGATGATGCCCGCCGACTGTAACTGACGGATGGCATCGAACTGTTCGTCTCGCGGCACGCGCGGATCAATGCGGTGCAGTTGCCAGAGGCCGATCTGCTCGACCCCTAGCTTCCACGCGCTGCGATAGGCTTCCTGGATGAGATACTCTGGGCGCCCCAGAGGATGCCAAGCATCTGGCCCCGTCCGAACGAGTCCTGCCTTGGTTACGATCACCAGCCCATCATAAGGGTACAGAGCTTCGCGGATCAGTTGCTCCGAGATGTCAGGGCCATAGGAATTGGCCGTATCGATGAAATTGACACTAAGTTCCGGCAATCGACGCAGGGTCTCCAGCGCGCCGGCGCGGTTTGCGGGCTCTCCCCAGATGCCGCGCCCGGTGATGCGCATGGCACCATAACCCAAGCGATTGACCTCAAGGTCACCACCGATCCTGAACGTTCCCGACTGCTTAGCATTTGCGTTCGACATTTCATCCTCCTGCGGCAAGCGTCCGGTCTCGATAAAGCTATGTCCGATCGACGGATTGTCGAATCCGCTCCTTGGGATGACGGGTGCTGCGCGGATCGCCGAAGGGCACGATCGTCCAATCATGGAACGTCCGGTTCGGCTAATGCCTCTCGAAAGTCCTGGAGAGCAGCCGTGAACCTGATCCCATCCACCGACGCGAAGCCGCCTGATGAGCCCGCCACGATCGCCATCCCCGTTATTCCGGCCGCCGCCTTCGGCATCGTCCTCGGATTGGGTGGCATGGCAAATGCCTGGCGTGCAGCGGAGCATCTCTGGCATGTTCCCGCGCTCGCGGGACAATCGATCGCCCTGTTCGCGATCGCAGTCTGGATTCTGCTACTGATCGGCTATGCTTGGAAATGGTTCTACCTGCGCCAGAAGGCACTGTCTGAAATTGAACACCCGGTCCACTGCTGTTTTGTAGGTCTGATCGGCGTCTCGACGATGCTGGTAGCGGCGCTTTGCCTGCCATACTCCAGCAATGTCGCCCATTTGCTTTTCTGGTTTGGCGCAGTGTGGACGGTGCTCTTTGCGGTGTGGCGTACTGGTGGCCTGTGGGCGGGTGGGCGCGAGCCGACCGCAACAACGGCGGTTCTTTATCTGCCGACCGTTGCGGGCTCCTATGTCGTTGCCATCGCAGGTGCGCCACTGGGTTATTCTGACATCGCCCAACTGGCGTTCGGTGCGGGGTTCTTTTCCTGGCTCGCGATTGAATCGGTGCTTCTGAACCGCCTGCTGACGGCGCCAAGCCTTGCGGAGCCGTTGCGCCCGACGATCGGTATTCAGCTCGCCCCTCCGGCGGTGGGCGCCGTTGCCTATCTCAGCGCGACTTCGGGGGCGCCCGACATGCTGGCTCATGCCATGCTCGGTTACGCGCTTTTGCAACTGCTGCTGATGATCAGAACACTGCCATGGGTCATGCACCAGCCCTTCACCGCAGCCTACTGGGCCTATTCTTTCGGCCTGACGGCGCTGGCGACAGCAATGATCCGCATGGCCGATCGAGGTGACGCGGGCATTGTCGCTGACCTAGCCTTTCCGATCTTCGTCTCCGTCAACCTAGCGATTGCGCTTCTTGTTGTGATGAGTCTGAGTGCTTTCGTTAGAGGCAAGCTTTTTCCGACCTGACGTCTGAACGATTGAAGAGGATGTCGCCGGAGCCGCCATCGAAACAAGAATCGACTATAAAATTAGCCGATCTAGCCCGCTATTATGGAAGATTTTGCTTTTGTTCTGGCTTTAGGAGCTAGAATTATTTTTCGTAAATTTGTCACAATCTGCCATGTTAATCTCATCCATGATATATTGTTTTCCTCGTGCGTTTTTAATGACTGTAGGTCCAGGAGATCTTCTGGTCAGAAGACGAACTTGTTGGAGGCGAAGGTGGTCGTCTCCACGGCCGCTTTGCGGGTATCACATCATTTATTTCAGATCGGAGTCAGCAGATTAAACAAAACTCTACGCTCAGCGCTTGGCGGCATGGGTTATGCCGGAAATAATTTCCGCAATGGGGCCGGGAACGGACCGGCGGGTTTTGGCACCAAAGCGGGCCAAGCCGACGCTCTGCACCAAGGCACGCCCGGCCGTCTCCGGCCGACGGCAGCCTCAAGCACGCGATGCAAACAACATCTGCATCGCGCCCATGGCGACAGCCACCATAACCTTGCCCACTGCTCTCAAAAGCGGACACCTCCGCGAGGCCAACTTGGGGTTGGTGCCCGTTCAGTCGGTTGCGAAACTGCCAACAGAAGCCTTGCCTCTCACCACGCCTCCCAGTGTTGTCGTCATCGCGTTTTCAAAAGCCATCACGACTTCCCTGGGCTTATCTGCCGACCTATGCTCGAAGAGTAGCGCGTCGTGCATTGGAAGGACGATGATGACGTCATCCAATTCGCCAACGTCTAGCAGTGCCCTCTTGAAGATAAGGGATGCGGTCCCCTGAACGACTTGGCTGACAGCAGATCGTTGTTCTTTAGCTGTCAGCGGACCGCCGCGCTCGCGTAGATAATGGTTGCCGAGCAAGGTCGCTACACGTCCATTGGCTTGGAAATCGGCCCAGACCGACCTCTTCCAGGACTCGTACTGCGCGAATAGTCCGAAAGCAGTCTTGGCTCGAGGCCGATCTACGCCAAGCGAAACCGCTGCGTCGATCAGCGCCTTCTTGCTCATCCCATAGGCGTAGGACAGAAAGAGCTGCTTGGCAGCCTTCCTGTTCCCTGAGAGCCCGAGATGCGTGGTAGCGAAAAGGTCATACATATCACCTGCGGCGTAGAGCTTCATCAGCTCGCAATCCTTTGAGAGCGCCGCCATGATCCCGACCTCGTACTGGTCGAAGTCCACGTAGCTCAACTGATAGCCCTCGCGCGCGGCGATGATGCCGCGATACTTCTTTGAAATATTCTGTAGACTGGGGCTGCGCAAATGGATGCGCGAGGTGCGGGAACCAAATACATCCAACACCGGCCGCATGATGGTGGTCGACAGGGTAAGCGACCCCAGCACGCGCCGTGCGGCGTCCGCCGCCTGCAAGGCTATGGTGTCGCTCCCAAAGTCCCGTTGGTGCGGTACGTACTCGAGGAGATATTCAATAGAAACATCGTCCAGTTCGAACCCATCCGAACGCAGCTTTTCCTCCAACGCCGATCTGCTCGGATTTTCCAGCGGCATGTCGTGCTTCGCAGAGTAATCCTTGAGGCATATGAAGTAGTCGTGTTCCGCCTCGGCGCGCATCTGCGACAATCGTTGCCTGTTGATAAAGATACCAACGGCCATCGCGCTTTGAAGGAGCCGGTAGACTGGTACTTCAATGGTAAAGAAGCGTTCCGCTTCGCCTGCAACCTTCGCGCGTTCAAGTAAGGCAAGATACATTTGTTCAAGCGCCGCCGCTGCCTTGGACGCAATTTCTGCGTCGAACGGTATCCCCTTATTGAACATCCGCTTGTAAGCGGAGCATACCTCCTGCTCGGCACCATACTGTTCAAAAACAGCGGTTACGTCTTGCTTCTCGCGTGTCAGACGGTCTTCAGGGTTTCCACTGGTGGATATTCGGAATTCGTCTAGGTCAACGACAGTACTTGGGACCGCTCCTGTCTTATCGAAAAGCGCATCACGTATCATCCAGAAATCATGACAGACTATGGCGCCGGAGAATTTGACGACGTCCTGCGCGTGAGTTTCGAGCAGCCTTCCGTCTTCGAACCAGTAGAAACAGTCTGCGCCCCGCCCAGTAAAGTCTTTCATGAAGAGGAGCAGTTTCCAAGGTTGGTCAATCATACTCACTGACCTCGTTGACAAGGTTCAGCAGATCGGGCGCCTCCCGTTTTGCAAAGGGAAGACCGTCCTCGCTAGTGTGGCGCTCGGCCCTTGGCCCTGTGCCTTTGAGGTAGATCGGCACATGGCCGTGTAGAGGCTTGAGGTCCTCTTTGTGAAGCACCGAGGAAGCGATCAAGAGGTAGCGGGCGTTCTGATATGGCAGTTCGTTGAACTTTTCGATACAGCCGCGGATAAGTTCCGTCTCATTGACACACCGCAGCCAGATTAAAATGGCAGCGGCCTCGCCGGTCCTAATGTCCTCGAGGAGCTTCCTAGCCGCGAGGTCAACCAATCTATCCGATCGGTGTCTCCTCGATCCAAGCAGCATCCAAATATTGTAGTTCTGCCAATCGTGGATGGCTCGTTCGTCCGCCAGCAGAAACTCCTCCAGAGCTGGAAGGCACTGGCCGTCTCGGTCAAGCGTTGAAATAAGCCGACAGTATTGATCTGTGGATACAGCATGTTCCGAAAGCGATCGGGAAAGCGTATCGAGCAGCGTAGCTGATAGTGCGTCGCCGACGTCGAAGAGACCAGACTCCACAATCTGGGCCACGCGGTTCACCGCGAAGCGGAACTGTCGCGTCTGAGTGTCCCCAGCTTCGATGCAACTGTTCAGGATACCGAATATGTATTCGACAGATCGGGTCACAATTCTGCGGCTCCGAGATTGCCACATCTGATTAATGGCGGTGGTCGCGCTGTCTTGCGAAGGGAAATAGGCCACCAACTTCTCTTGTGGAACGTCAGGCGGCAATATCTCGGTCTTGCTAGCGTTGATGTTCAAGCCGACTTTCCGTAACTCCCTGATAATGTCCTGAAGTGCGCGGCGCGCGTGGATCTCTGAGTCAGCCAAAACGCGAATGTCATCCACGTATCTGTAATAATCGTAACCCTTCTTGGCCATTTCGCAGTCAACGGATGAGAGCAGGATGTTGGAAAGGAAAGAAGATGCGTCCCGGTTCTGTGGTAGGCCATGGTCGCGGCTGAACGTCCATTGTCCCAGAAGCCTGTCTAATGTACTGATAGCATTGCGAATATGGAGCTTCTCAGGGCCGGTCGCTACGATCTCTGGGATAGCCCTCTCCAAGGCTGCGATAATTTGTGCTCGCGAAATGTTCTCGAAAAAGTTGCTAAGATCGGTCACCAGCAGGTGCCGGTTCGAGCGGGCGAATGTCAGAGTTACGCCCTCAAATGTGAACCATCGGTCGATCTTATTCTTGAACAAGTATTTGGAGCTCTGCGGCGCAGGATCGTAGCGGTAGCTGAGCACTCGGTGGCTCAGCAGACTGTCATAGTAGGGGATAAGGAATGTGCAGATCGCCTGATAGACGAAACGATCAAAGAAGTCGGTCTCAAGACCGTAACGTTCTCCATAACCCTTCTTAGGAATGTTACGCACAACGCTGCGCGTGCCCAAGTACACACCGTTCCATTCCTGCAGCAGGGACAGAACGATGTGTTTGGCCTCGTCCGGATTCTTGAATAGGTCGTCATATTGCAGACAGTCGAAGTACCAGTCGTCCCTCATGTCCTGCCGCAGATGCTTGAGCACGAGGTCAAACTGGATAGGAAAGCCCAAAGCTTGCCCTTTTTCCCAAAATGCAGCACTCAGGCTATATTCGGGGTCATCACCTTTTTGACTGTAATCTGACATGAAAGGTATTTCTCTTTCGGAGGCAAAATCTCACATCCTTGTCCAGTTCTACCAGTTGATCGCTTGCTTCATCATGCTTTGAAGCCCTAAATTTCTGAGTTTAAGAGCGATGGTAGAAGACTGATCGATTGCGCCCTTTCGATGCAGGGCGTCGTTGTACACCACTCCTAGCAGAAGGCATGCTTCCGGGACGAGAATACCTATAGACTCTGCAAACTCTAGTTTGTTTGCAGTGCCATTACACTCGAGCAGAAACCTCTCTCGCTCCGGTTGATTCTGGATTTTAGAGTAAGTGCATCGCTCGATCTGCACTCGGACATAGGCACAAACTGCGAAAGGATCGTAGCTTCCGCCGCCAGCAACACACTTGTCCCATTCTTCCTTCAAAAACGCGTAGAAGCCGTGACTTTTGCCGTGTTTCTTGGGTATTCCGTATGTGGAGTTGAATATCTCCGAGATATCACAGTCATCGGGATGATAATGAAGGAAGTGTCGAGAAAGGTCTGCCGCCCAACATGTATCGTCTCGGTGCACGATGACCTTCCGCATAGTTTCACTAATTTTCTGCGTGGTGTCTCCAAGGTATACGGTCTGCTGGCGCTTAAGCGCGTAGCCTTTGAAATACACCGGGTCTAAGTGGGTCAGTAGACAAATGTAAATCTGCCTACCCTCTGCTCGATACGTGTCGATTAACTTGCTCATAAAATATTGAGCAACAACGATGTTCGCGTCATCAAGATAATCGAAGACTTCATCTATCAACAGGATGCAGGGTCTCGTGCTAGTTGTCTCGCGCGTTCGTAGCAAATTGCAGCCGAAGTACAGAAGATCGCGCTGCCCATTTGAGAGCGATGAGGCGTCGGGGAAAGCGACTAGGACGCGACCTTTGGTTTCTTTTATTTCAGCAGTTACCCAAGCTCCATTTATGTCTCCGATGAAATCTTTCAAAGATTTGAGGCGTCGGGAATAGACGGCGTACTGCAACCATTTCTTCAGGTTTGGCCTGTCGGACCCGCTCAGGTCCTTCAGTATGTAGCATATGATGGCGCTATCAAGCCAAGTGTTCCCTTGCCCGTGCTTCATCACCAGATCAAAGACCGCCTTGAGATACGGCAGTTCATCAAATTTCCGAGCGTATTCGGCTGCGACCTTGTCGCTAATTGATGCTTTTGTTCCCTCTAGACCCTTTACCATCTCGATCATTTCTTCGAACAGGTCAGAAGATTTTTTTTGCTTAAGCTTGTCAATAGAGGTGATCACGCTAAGTAATTCGCTTCTGAGAAGCTCGTCGTCGCAACGGGTAGATAGATTAGGGACAACTTTTGAATTATCCCCGAATAACGGCTTGTAATTATTTATATCAAAATTTATTTTTTCTTTTTCAAACATAGGCCCAAGGTCAAGTGACGGAATCTCTAGGTACGGCTTAGCAATTGTGACGCCATTTATTTTTGGAAGTTTAGCTTTCGGTTCGATGTTTGACTTAATGACATGAATATCGAATTCGCCGGATATTTCATTCAAGTTTGAATTTGCATGCAGCGTCTTCCCGTCGCACTCAATGGAAAGACGTGATACCGCCGCATCTTTTTTCTTATGCTTGTCTTTTTCGTCAATATTGAGCTTGCTGCCTCTAGCGCAGTTAAACGCAGTAGATATGCTGCTCTTGCCAAAGCCATTTGGGGCAACAAGGATGTTAGTGCAATTTGGGCGAAGATTGACCGTCAAACTCACCTTTTCGAAACCGCGAATATTTTCGATGTGAATTTTGGAGATCGTCATACCTCACCCCCCGAATCGTCGCCAATGTAGTTATTCGAGCTTAAGGCGAACTTCCACGCTTCAGCAAGCGAAAGGCGTACTGCCAGTGTTTACGGAGCAGCCCGTCGCAAGCCTTTCTCGCTTGCGGCAACTCAGCGTCCTCAAGGCTCTAGTGTCGTAGTCGCACAGCCATTGGAGTCGAGGGTATGTCATCAGGAGGCATCGTCGATGTCATGTCCGCTTTTGGGATCACATAAGCTGGGGACTTACGACCGAAATTGGGGCGCAATACGGTCCTTCAGATCGATCGACTGTCGTTTCCAGTTTGCCGGGCGATGTATTATGTTGCGAACCGGATTCTACATCACGAAGGCGCTCTGAATTGGCAAGTCTCTGCGCAATCAGGCCCCCGCAACCAACGATCCCTGCGATCCCAATAAAGCCCCCTTCGCGGGGCTTTTTGCGTTTCTATAGCTCGCGGCAGGGGCGGATAGGTAAGCCATGCAATCCTCTACATTGGCTCGTAATCACGGCATTCGGCTGAGGCACGTTCCAGAAGCCCCCTTACGATCAAGGCCAGGCCGGTTTGCTCGGAACTCCATCTGCGGCATTGAACAGCAGGATTGCGAAGCTTTGGGCGGGGGTGAGGCTGGAGCCACCTGTGCCGGCGGATGCCAAGCGGAAAGTCGAGGCGAGACTTCCACCCATTGCGATCGCACCTTTTGCCTATGGTTCGTGTCACATCCGGCCCGGGCCTCCTCGAAAAGCGCAGATGTACGGGCATGGCGCGTCATGAGAAGGCTTCATCCACACCTGGAATCTTTTTTGCGGTCAAGGAGCATCGTCGGCATCTCTATCTGACGAGACTGCCGATAGCCCGGCCCGTCTCTCGAAATCTTGAAGAGGGCGGGGAGGCGGAAGATGGTTGCCGTGCGGCGTTCTGCGCGATATCGATCGCGCAATGTCTCTGGTGCGGAAAGGGAGGAGAGTGTGACGACAAGGACCGGCTTCTCCATCCTGTCTTCAGCCGCTGCACTGAAGCGGCGACGTTCCGGGATCGGGCGGATGCTGTCCCGCCTGCGGCGTGGTCGGATCGGCCTGGCCGAAATCGGATTACGCCCGCGCAACCCGAATAAAGCAAGGCTGCGAGAGGCCTCTTCCATCTCGCTCCTCGCGATGGCCTGTCTGGTCGCTCCTCTATCTTGCCATAGGCTCTCGGCGGCGCAGCTGCCCGGCGGCACGGGGTCCTTTTTCGAGCCGCATGGGCAATGGACCGTCGCCTGCCGCGGCCAGAACGGCGTCGTCGGCTGCGTTCTGAGCCAGGTCCAGACGGATCCGCAAAGTGGCAAACCCATGCTGTCGGCGGAGCTTCGCCCTCTCCACCTCGGAGAGGTCGAGGGCGCGCTTCTCCTGCCCTTCGGCCTCGCGCTTGCCAAAGGTGTTCAGATAACAGGCACCGGCCTGTCTCAACCGCTGACCTTCGCCTTCTCGACCTGCCTTCCCGGCGGCTGCATCGTGCCGCTGCGTTTATCCCGGGAGGTGGTGACCGCGCTGACGGACGCAGCGGAGACGCCGGCGGCCATTCTAACGGTGAAGGCGGAAACCCTCTCATTCCGCGAGCCGGTCTCGATGCGCATTCCGCTCGCGGGATTGTCGGCCGCCCTGGCGCGTGCGGCCGAACTCTCGCATTAATCATGAATGCTGCCCGGCGTGCGAGGCGGGCAGCATTGATGTGCCTTACCGGGCGAGCCATCCACCATCGATGGCCAGAATCTGGCCGGTGACATAGCTACTGGCCGGCGCGGCGAAGAAAAGCACGGCGGTGTCCAGGTCCGACGGCTTTCCCCAGCGGCCGGCCGGTATCCTCTCGAGGATGGCGCGGCTGCGCTCGGGATCGTTGCGAAGGGCTTCTGTATTGTCGGTATCCATGTAACCGGGCGCGATGGCATTGACCGTGATGCCGCGCGGAGCCAGTTCATTGGCCATGAGTTTCGTCAGCCCGGCCACGGCGTGTTTGCTCGACGTGTAGGATGCGACGCGGATTCCGCCCTGGAAGGACAGGAGCGAGGCAATATTGACGATCCGCCCGGCGATCCCTTTCTCCAGCATGTGTCGAACCACGGCCTGTGACAGGATGAAGGTGCTCTTGAGGTTGATGTTCATGATGTCGTCCCAGTCAGACTCCGAGAACTGGGCGAAATCGGCGCGGCGGATCTGGCCGGCATTGTTCACGAGAATGTCGATCGTCCCCTTTTCCGTCAGGGCCTGAACCACAGCATCCAGGCCGGAGGGATCCTTGAGGTCATAGATGACTTCCTCGAAGCTCCGGCCGGTCGTTTCCACCGCCGCTCTGGTTTGCGGCATGGGTTGCGAGCCCAGCGCGATGATATCGGCTCCGGCGCCCGCAAGCGCCAGGGCAAGGCCTTGGCCAAGGCCGGTGCGCGCGCCGGTGATCAGCGCCCGCTTTCCCGTCAGATCGAAGAGAGACATGGCCTGGAGAGACATGGTCCGCCCCCTCACTTGAGGTCCGTCATGGGCACGAAGTCCATGTCGGTGAAGGACTGGTTGTCGCCGGCCATGCTCCAGATGAAGGCATAGGCGCTGGTGCCGGATCCGCAATGGATGGACCAGGGCGGCGAGAGGACGGCCTGTTCGCTGCGCATGATGAGATGGCCGGTGGCCTGCGGGCGGCCCATCAGATGCACGACGAAGGCGTTTTCGGGAATTTCGAAATAGAGATAGGCTTCCATCCGGCGGTCATGCAGATGGGCCGGCATCGTGTTCCAGACGCTGCCGGTCTCAAGCCGCGTGAGGCCCATCAGGAGCTGGCAGGTGGGCAGAACCTTCGGGTGGATATATTGGTAGAGCTTGCGCTTGTTGCAATTCGCCTGATCGCCCAGATTGTTCTCGATTGCATCGGCCTTCGTGATGGGGCGCGAGGGAAAGCTCGAATGGGCAGGGACGCTGTTGATGTAGAATTTCGCGGGCTGGTTCGGGTCGATGCTCTCGAAGGTGATGTCACGCACGCCCATGCCAAGGTAGAGGCCATCCTGTTGATCCAGCTCGTAGGCTGTGCCATCGGCCACCACCCGGCCTTTGCCGCCGATATTGATGAGACCAAGCTCGCGCCGCTCGAGCAGGAAATCGGTACCGACAGTCTTGGCCAGATCCGCTCCGATCGAGAGGGGCGCTGCCGTCGGCATGATGCCGAGCAGCAGCATCCGGTCGTAATGGGTATAGACCGCGTATATGTCCCCGGGCGCGAACAGCGTCTCCACCATGAAATTCTCGCGCAGCTGTGCGCCGTTCATCGCCTCCGACTGGCTGTAATGCACCGCGTGCCGGGTCTCGATGGTCGTTGACATGATGGCTTCTCCCTTGGGTCGTCATTCAAAAAGATCGGGATATTGCATTTCGAGCTGAGGCAGGTCGTGCAGCAATTCCGACAGGTGGCTGGTCATGGAGTGGACGGCACCCGCCTCATCGCGGCGATCGATAGCACCGAGAATGGCCTGGTGCTCGCCGACAAGGCGGGACAGCGCGTCCGGCGCCTGCAGCGAAAGGCAGCAGGCCCGGTCGATATGCGCCTTCAGGTCCTCCACCACCGACCAGGCCATAGGCAGACCGGCGCCCTCGGCCAATAGTTTATGGAAGGCGGTGTCGGCCTGGCGAAAGGCGCTCCTGTCTCCCGCCGCTGCCGCCCTCTTCTGCTCGCCCAGGCTCGCCTCCAGCCGGCTGCGGGCCTGGACGTGAAAGACACGGCAGGCCGCCTTCACGACGGCGGTTTCGATCGTCTCGCGAATGAACGCCGCCTGCATCAGCTTATCGACGGAAATGCGGGCGATCACTGCGCCGCGCTGAGGCAGGATCTCGACCAGCCGGCTCTTGGCAAGCCCGATCAACGCCTCGCGGCCGGGCTGGCGTGAGGAGCCATAGCGTTCGCCGATCTCCTGCTCGGAAATGCGTGTCCCAGGCGGCAAAGCGAGCGCCAGGATATCCGCCCGCAATTGCCGCTCCACCTTGTGCGCCATGCTCTCCGCCTGAGCCCGCATGCGAACCGATCCTTCTTACAAATCGTAGACACTTCCATACAATCCGCGAGCGACAAGCGCAACCGCATTCGCCTGCTTCAGCGTCGGTGCGGATCAATGGGAGTTTTGGGCAAGATGCCGGTCAGGCCGGAGGAATTTCTTCCAGGCTGTGATGGAGCTTGGGCATGACCTCACCCTGTTTTAGCCAGCTCAGGGCAATGGGCCAGAGACTGTCGCGGAAACGGTCATGAAAAAAGGCGAAATGCCCGATCTGGGCCTGCCCAAAGTCTTCGGGCCCGAGATGCAGGTGAAGACGGCGCGTGCGAGGGAAATAGGAAAGAAGCCGCCTGATGGCAGGCACCGTGCCATAGGCATCATCTGAAAGTCCGATAGCCAGGATCGGCGCCCTGACTTGCGCAAAGCGTGGCGGCAAAGCCATGCCCTCCGGCCTGCGATCAGCGCCGAGCGGCCGCCGCCGCAGCGAGGTTTCGAAGCGCGGGCCCATCCTGCTCCATCCCATGGCGACGCCAGCCGGCGTGTCCTCCATCCATCCCAGCCGCTTGGCTGGAAAATAGCCCAGCAGCTGCGTGACCAGCGGCATAAGGACATGCCATTTCCAAAGCATTGCCAGCCGGGCCTGGGGCGCATAGTCCCGCCAATAGGCAAATTGCGCACCCACGGTCAGGATGCGTTCGATCGCCGCATTGGACGGCGCCGCGCCGATGGCGAAGCCGCCGATCGAGTGACCGACGACAGAGACGGGAGCCCCGGGAAAGCGCGTTTCGACATATCGCAATGCGCCTTCCAGATCCTTCTCCCCCCAGTCGATCCAGTCCGCTGCAAATCCGCGCAGGCTCTGCGGCCGCGACTCGCCGATGCCGCGATAGTCATAGGTAAGGACGTTGAAGCCGTTCTGGAACAGATAGGCGGCGAAGCGCGCATAATAGCGCGAGCGCACGGATGTGGCACAGGTGATGATGACGGTCGGGCGCTGGTCCGACAACTGTTCCCTGCACCAGAGAAAACCTCCTAGCGCATAGCCATCCGTGGCGGGAAACCGCAAGGGCGAGCCCTGAAGATCCGACCCGGCAACATCACTGGCATTGACATCCACGGCAGCATCCCCCTGTTGCCAATCCCATCATTGAGGCAATAGCCGCCTTGCGCAAGAGGCGACCTTTGGGAAAGCCGCCTGGCCAAGGGCCGCTGCCGCTTCACCGTTGCCGAGGCCGGGAATGGCAGCGGATAGACGGGAGCAACAGGACGGAGGGACAGACTAGACGAAAGACCGGAGAAACGGGAACGTCAGGGGGACCGGTGGTTGCCGGCTCTGGCCGCAAAGACCCCGCACAGTGCCACCAGGAGCCAGCCAAGGATCATTGCCATTCCGCCGGCGGGCGCGGCCATTGGAAACAGGCTTGTGGCTTCGAAATGGCGTAGCAGCAGATCCGTCGAAAAGACGATCGTGCCGGCAGCCAGAAGGCCGGCCGCGACTGTGGCCAGTCTCTGCCGTTCGCTCAAGAGATAAAGCCCCATCAGAACAGGCGCATGCGCCAGGCACATTGCAGAGGCGGAGCCAAGCAGGCGGGCATCGCTGCCATGGCTGGCCGCTGCCGCGAGGCCGACGCCGGAGGCGCCGATAATGCCGGCCAGAATGAGGATGGCAGAGCGAATGGTCGGGCTTCTCATGCCTGCTCCTCCCGGTTCTGCATATGGTGCGCCAGGCGCTCGATCGGCGCCCAGATGATGTCCCGAAGCTTCGGGTTGTCGATGGTTTCCGCCATGGCCTGCGAGAAACAGAGCAGCCATTCATCCCGTTCCCTGACGCCGATCGACGCCATGAAATGACGGGAGCGCAGCCGTGGATGCCCATATTTTTCGACATAGACGGGAGGGCCGCCGAGATAGCCGGTAAGGTAGTCGTAGAGCTTGGCTTCGCTGCCGGAGAGGTCGGCCGGATGAACGGCGCGGCAGCGCGCGGCTTCCGGCAGGCTGTCCATGAGTGCGTAGAACCGGCGGGTCAGGGCCCGCACCGTCTCGTCCCCGCCGATTGCCTCATAAAGCGTGATGGTTTCGCCAGTCATCGATCCGTCGTCCTCGTTGGGGAAGCTGTTGCACGCAATCCCGCTGACGGCAAGCCGGTGCACTGACTTCCAGGGCCTCCCAGGGGGCTCCCAGGGGGGCATCCAGGAGGCGTCCAGGATCCATGCTGCAGGCTCGTCTTGGACTGTCGTATAGAACCAGAACAGGCGCGACGGCAAGCGTCAAGCCGCCGCAGGTCGATCATCGATGCTGCCGCTTCACGCCGAGGATCAGCGCGGTTTCCTACAGGAAAACCCGGCCGGCCTGAAAGGGCCGACCGGGTCTATCGTCACATCCGCATCCGGCTAGCGGTCCGGTCTGGTCCAGCCTGCCATCCAGGCTCGGACTTATTCCGAACCCGGATCGATATCCTTCGTATCCGGATCGGGAAGGGCACCGGCCCCCGGCGTCTTTTCCGGATCGACCTTGGCACGGGCATCGGGCCCAGCCGGGATGACGCCCTGGCGGGGATGATCCGGGGCCTGTTCTTCGCCCACGGCGCGCTGTGCATTTCTGTCTCTGTCCATCGGCAACTCCTTTTAGCGTCGACGAAACAACGAGGGCGCGAGGACAAGGTTCCGGTCATGGCGCCGGGCGTGGGCCTCAGCCCGTGCTGCCGCTTTCGATTGCGCGAGAAGAAGGGCTCAGGTGGAGGAGGGGCTAAGGGCATCCTCCACGATGGTGTCGGGTATATCGTCGAAGGACGCATAGTTCAGATTGTAAAGCCGGGAATAGAGCTTGCCATTGGCCATCAGCTCGGCATGATTGCCGCTCTCGATCAGTTCGCCATTTTGAAGAACGATAATGCGGTCGGCTTCGCGAATAGTGGCAAGGCGGTGGGCAATCACCAGCCCGGTCCGGCCTTCCAGAAGCTTGACCAGCGCCTTCTGGATCAGCATTTCCGTATAGCTGTCTATATTGGCGGTCGCTTCGTCCAGCACCAGGATCTTGGCATCCGCCACCAGGGCGCGCGCAAAACTGATCAATTGGCGCTGGCCGAGGGAGAGATTGCCGCCGCGCTGGCCAAGCAGGCTGTCATAGCCATCCGGCATGCGCAGGATGAAGTCATGCGCCCCGACGGCCTTGGCAGCTTCGATGACCTGGTCGCGCGTCGCATCCGTCTTGTGATAGCGAATATTCTCAAAGACGGTTCCGGTGAACAGGAAGGGCTCCTGCAGCACCATCGCGATCTGCCGGCCAAGGGAATCCTGGGTGAGGTCGCGCACGTCATGGCCACCCACCAGAACGGCACCCTGCTGGACTTCATAGAAGCGGTGGATCAGGGACATGCAGCTTGATTTGCCGGAGCCGGTGGGTCCGACAAGAGCCACGGTCTCCCCCGGATTGACCTTGAAGCTGACATTCTTGAGAACCGGATGCTTCGGATTGTAACCGAAGACCACATTGCGGAATTCGACCGATCCATCCATGGCGGGCGACAATTCGGTGGCATTCTCCTTGTCGGTGATATCGACCCGAACATCCAGCACATCCGTCAGCCGCTGGCCCGAGGCCATGGCGCGCTGCATGACCGAATATTGCAGGGTCAGCGAGCGGATCGGATCGAAAAACCGCTGGATGTAGAAGAGAAAGGCAATCATGACGCCGATATCCAGCGCCTGGCCCAGCACACGCGCACCGCCCACGACAATAACGAGGGCCATGGCAATCCCCGTCAGCGTGTCGACAATGGGGATCATGATCTGCGCCAGACGGGCCGCCTTGAGATGGTTGACGAGGTTGGTCCGTGCCTTGTCGTCGAACAGGGTAAAATTCACCGCCTGCCTGTCCATTCCCTGCACGGCGCGCACGCCATGTATGGCTTCGGCCAAAGCGCCGCTGGCAACCGAATTCGATTCATGTGCGGCCATGAAGGATTTGCGCGCCACCGGCAGCCAAAAGATCCGGACGATGAAGAGAATGGGCAGGGCCGACAAAGTGAGAAGACCCAGGTAGAAATCGAGATAGAGCATCACCGCGACGATGCCGATCAGAAGCGTGATATCGCCGACGGAAAGGACGGAAGTTTCCAGGAATTCCTGCATGGAATTGACATCGCCCTGCAGCCGCGACATGAGGCGTCCGACCTCGGTCTTGTCCATGAATGACAGCGAGACGCGTTGCAGATGCGAGAACATCGCGCGACGGATATCGAAGAGAACATCCTCCGCCACATTGCCGACCAGGGTTTCCTGCGCAAAGCTGGCGGCGAAATTGACGAGGATCGCAATGCCGAAGGCGATCAGGGCGTAGAGCAGGGCGGAACGGTCGCCGCCCGGCTGCATGCCGTGATCGATGGCATAGCGGATGATCAGCGGGATCAGCAATTGCATGGCCGTAAAGGCCAGCACCGCGACCACGGCAAGAAAGACCTTCCGGCGATAGGGACGAACGAAATCCCAGATCCTGGCAATGATGTTGCGGTCGAAGACCTTGCCGAAGATCTCTTCTTCGATCCTGTGCGAGCCGACGACAGCGCGGGGCGGACGGCGCCCGTCTTCGCGAACATCGGCGCGCTCGGTTTCCATTTCCTCTGCCATTCTATCCCCCTCAGCCCGCCATGGTTTCGTCGTCGGGCCGGATCTGCAGGTCGTAGAGCGCCCGATAGCGGCCGCCCAGCGCCAGCAATTCCTGGTGCGAGCCCTGTTCGACGATATGTCCGTCCTCCAGGAACAGGATCCGGTCGGCATGCATCAGGGAGCTCAACCGGTGGGCCACGATGATGGTGACGCGGTCGGATGCGTAGCGGCGCATGGCGCTCCGGATGCGCTGCTCGGTTGCCGCATCGATTGCGGCGGTGGAATCGTCGAAGATCATCACGGCCGGCTTCAACATCAGGGCGCGCGCAATCGACAGGCGCTGGCGCTGCCCGCCGGAAAGGGAGACGCCGCGTTCGCCGACCACTGTCTCATAGCTGGCCGGCAGGCCCAGCACGTAATTGTGCAGCTGGGCGCTTTCGCTGGCCTTCTCGATCTGGCCTTCCCGCGCCCAGGGGTCTCCATAGGCAATATTGTTCTCGATCGTCGTGGTGAAGAGGAAGGAATCCTGCTGCACCACCACCACGGAGCGCCGCAGGGATTGCAACCTGACGCTGCGAATATCCTGGCCATCGATCGTGATGCTGCCGGATGTCGTATCGTAAAAGCGCGGGACGAGATGGGCGATCGTCGACTTGCCGCTGCCGGGCGGACCGACAATGCCGATCGTCTCGCCGCGCCGCGCCTCGAAGCTGATGGACTTCAGCACGGGACTGTCCGGCGCCGCGGGATAGGCGAAGCTCACTTTGTCGAAGTGAAGCGTGCCCTGGCTGATCTTCAGGGCGGGCGCGCCGGGCTTGTCCTTCACGGCGATATCCATGTCCAGAAGCTCGAACAGACGGGCGCCGCAGGTGGAGGCGCGTGCGAAGCCATTCACCATCAGGCCCAGCTGGCGCACCGGCATTTGCAGAATGGTCATGAAGGTCAGGAAGGAGGCGAGCGTGCCGACGGTGATTTCGCCTTCCATCACTTTTCCGCCGCCGACCCAGAGGACCAGTCCCATGGCGGCAAAGAAGGAAAAGGTCATGGCGCTGGTATTGGCGACCCGGATGCCGACCCGCTGATGGGCGAGCGTCAGCGCCTCGCGCGAGGCATTGTCGAATTTTTCCAATTCGTGCGCATGGGCCGAAAAGGCGCGCACAACGCGTATCCCGCCGAGATTCTCTTCCATCACCCGGGTGAGAACGGCGAGCCGCTCCTGCAGGTCGAGCCAGGTCGCCCGCAGCCGCAATTGCGTGACGGAGGACCGCCAGCCGACAAAGGGGACGAAGCTCAGAGCCAGAAGCCCCAGCACCACATCGGTCGACAAAAGCAGATAGGCGCCGATACCGATCAGCACCGAGAGGAAGATCATGCGCACGAGCGCGGTCGAGAAATACATGCGCACGCCTTCCAGATCGAGAAGGCCGACGGTGATCAGATCGCCGGAATGAACCGTGTCGTGGAAGCTGAAGGAGAGGCGCTGGATCTTCTCGTAACAGGCCAGCCGCAACTCGTAGCCGATATGATGGCCCACGGCCTCGCTGTAATAGTTCTGGACCATGGTGAACAGGCCGCGCAGCACGCTTGCCCCGAGCAGCAGAAGCGCCGTCCATAAAAGCGCGTCCTGGGCAGCGGCGGCGGCATTGCCGGTCGCGGTAATGCCCTGTGCCTGGTCGACGGCCCGTCCCAGCAGAAGCGGAATCATCAACTGGAAGGTGGAGGCGATGAAGGTCGCGCCGATGGCGGCACCCGACTGGTAGGGGTGGCGCAGCGCCATCACGGTGATGCGGGTGAGGATGGAGAGGCCCTTGCCCCAGCCAGCGGCCTTAACATGGGCGAGCGATGCGGAAAGCGGGGCTGCTCCGCCGGAAGAAGAGGCTGTCACGATCGTCATTCCAGAATGAAGCGCGCAGACGCCAGTTGTGAGCGAGAGGGCGCGTATACCACCTGAACTAGGCGGAGAATTGCTGAAGGGAATGACATAGGAAACCGATTCTGCACGAATCGGAAGCGTTTTTTCGGATTTTCGCCAGGAAAGCCCGCCTGCGGGCGCAAACCTCCCCTATCCCGGACCCGCATCGGGAAACCAGGTGCCGGGGAGGTCCGATCGAAAGACAGGTGTTCGCCCGGCCGCGCCCTCGCAAGCGGCGCGGCCGGGGACATTTAGCGGTCAGGCGGCCAACGGTTCGGGTGCTTTTGCGCCCGTCATGAAGGCCACGGCATCCGACATGGAATAATCTTTCGGATTGATGACGGTCAGACGCCTGCCAAGCCGATGGATATGGATGCGATCGGCCACTTCGAAGACATGCGGCATATTGTGCGAGATCAGGACGATCGGAATTCCGCGGGAGCGGACATCGAGGATCAGCTCCAGCACGCGCCGGCTCTCCTTCACGCCGAGCGCTGCCGTCGGCTCATCGAGGATGATGACCTTGGAGCCGAAGGCCGCTGCCCGTGCCACGGCAACGCCCTGGCGCTGACCGCCGGACAGAGTTTCCACCGCCTGATTGATGTTCTGGATCGTCATCAGACCGAGTTCGGAGAGCTTGTCGCGGGCAAAGCTCTCCATGGCCGGACGATCAAGCTTGCGGAAGACGCTGCCCATGATGCCCGGCTTGCGGATTTCGCGGCCGAGAAACATGTTGTCGGCAATCGAGAGGGCCGGCGATAGCGCCAGGTTCTGGTAGACCGTCTCTATGCCGGCCTCGCGCGCGGCGATCGGCGAGCGGAAGTGCACCGGTTTGCCCTCCAGACGGATCTCGCCATCGTCGGGGCTGATCGCACCGGAGATCGCCTTGATCAGCGACGACTTGCCCGCGCCATTGTCGCCGATGACCGCGAGGATCTCGCCCGGATAGAGGTCGAAATCGGCGCCGTCGAGCGCGGTGACCCTGCCATAGCGCTTGACGAGGCCGCGAGCGGTGAGAATGGGGTCCTGTGCCATTAGCCTGCTACCTTTCTGATCCACTGGTCGATGGCCACTGCCGCGATAATCAGCACGCCGATCAACAGATAGGTCCATTGCGGATCGGTGCCGATCAGGCGAAGGCCGAGCGAGAAGACGCCGACGATCAGCGCGCCGAACAGCATTCCCAGGATGGAGCCGCGTCCGCCGAAGAGCGACAGGCCACCGATCACCACGGCGGTGATGCTCTCGATGTTTGCGAACTGGCCGGCAGTCGGCGAGACCGATCCGATCCGGCCGATCAGCGCCCAGCCGCCCAGCGCGCAGATGATGCCGGACAGCGTGTAGACGGAAATCAGCATCTTCTTGACATTGACCCCGGCAAGCTCGGCCGCGTCCGGATCATCACCGACCGCATAGAGATGGCGGCCCCAGGCGGTGGAATTCAGCACATACCAGAGCAGGAAGACGAGCAGGACCATGGCGATTACGCCATAGGTGAAGACGGCACCCCCAATGCGGATATTGTCGCCGAAAAATTGCAGCAGGGGCGCATTGGCGGCGAGATCCTGCGAGCGGATCGTCTCATTGGCGGAATAGAGGAAATTGGTGGCCAGCACGATCTGCCACATGCCGAGGGTCACGATGAAGGGCGGCAGCTTGACGCGCGCGACCAGGAAGCCGTTGATGAAGCCGCAGATCGCCCCCACGACAAAGCCGGCAAGCACCGCCAGCGGAACCGGCACGCCATAATGGATGGCGAACTGGCCCATGACGACGGATGACAGCACCATGATCGCGCCAACCGAAAGATCGATGCCGGCGGTCAGGATGACGAGCGTCTGTGCGGCGCCGATAATGCCGGTAATGGCCACCTGCTGCAGGATCAGCGTCAGTGAAAAGGCCGAAAAGAACTTCGTGCCGAGGATCAAGCCGAAGACGGTGAGAGACAGAAGCAGGACGATCAGCGGCACGGCGGCCGGGCTGCCATGCAGGAAATGCTGGAATTTCTGTAGAGTCGTCTTGTCGTGCGTATCGAACTGGGCGACCTGCGTGGAGCTTCCCGACAGACCCTTTTCGAAATCGATTGCGGGTTTGCCGGCGGCCTGTGGCTCGCTCATGTCTTCCTCCCTTGTGCCTTCTGAAGGCTTTGAGGGCCGGCTGGAGGTCGTTTGCAACCTCCGGATCTCGGCGGTAGGACGGGCCGGTCAGCACTTTGCTGCAAGCGATGGTCAGGCCGCGTCCCGTGTGGTGAAAGGGCGGCCCTGGCCGCCCTTGTGCAGTGATCGTGTTTCGTCAGGCCGTGCGGCTTAGCCCCAGCACTTGGCCGTACCTTCCTTCGTATCGATGGAGGGCACGCCATTGGCCGGCTTGTCGGTCACCAGAGCGACGCCCGTATCGAAGAAATTCTTGCCTTCGGTCGGCTTCGGCTTCTCGCCCTTGTCGGCGAAGGTCTTGATCGCCTCGATGCCGAGAGCGGCCATCAGCAGGGGATATTGCTGGGAGGTCGCGCCGATGACGCCGTCCTTGACATTCTGGACGCCCGGGCAGCCGCCATCGACGGACACGATCAGCACATCCTTCTCCTTGCCGACCGCCTTCAGCGCCTCATAGGCGCCGGCCGCCGCCGGTTCGTTGATCGTGTGGACGACATTGATGCCGGGATCCTTCTGAAGAAGGTTCTCCATGGCGGTCCGGCCGCCTTCCTCATTGCCGTTCGTCACGTCATTGCCGACGATGCGCGGATCCTTCTCGTCACCAATGCGGGTGATATCGCCGACATCGATCCCAAAACCCTTCATGAAGCCCTGATTGCGCAGAACGTCGACGGAGGGCTGGGCAGGGGTGAGGTTCAGGAGCGCGATCCTGGCATCCTTGGCCTTGTCGCCAAGGGTTGCGGCGGCCCATTTGCCGATCAGCTCGCCGGCCAGCAGATTGTCGGTGGCGAAGGTCGCGTCGGCCGCATCGATCGGATCAAGCGGCGTATCGAGCGCGATCACCAGAAGACCGGCCTTGCGGGCCTCTTCGACGGCCGGCACGATGCCTTTGGTGTCCGATGCCGTCAGCAGAATGCCCTTCGCGCCATCGGCGATGCAGGTCTCGATGGCGGCTACCTGGCTTTCGGAATCGCCGTCGATCTTGCCGGCATAGGATTTCAGCGTGACGCCGAGTTCCTTGGCCTTGGCTGTGGCGCCTTCCTTCATCTTAACGAAGAAGGGATTGGTGTCGGTCTTGGTGATCAGGCAGGCGGAAACATCGGCGGCCGAGGCGGGCGCATCGAAAACAACGCCGAGCGCAAGCGTCGCGACGGCTGCAGTCAAAACAGATTTCTTCATTGGCTCCTCCCAGAGCATGGTTGTCCGCGAATGCGGTGATCGCGGGCATGGACGGGTCCGGAGTGACCGAACGCCTCCTCCAAGCCGTCCGCCCTTGCAGCGCCCATCATCACCAAACAATCGACCCTGTCAATAATTAATTCCGATTGATTTATTAATTCGAGGCGGTAAGGTTCGGGCATTGCAGAATGGGTGCTCAGGGAGGGGCGGCCATGACCATTGACGACAATCCGTCCGCAGCGCTTGCGCCCAATTTCGCCTCCGGCCTTGCCGGGGGCTCGAACCAGGTCCGGGTACGGGCGCATAACGAGCGGCTGGTCCTGTCCCTGGTGCGCATGCACGGCTCGCTGTCCAAGGCCGACATCACCCGCGCCAGCGGCCTTTCGGCGCAGACGGTCTCAGTGATCATGCGGGCGCTCGAAAAGGATGGTCTTCTGCTGCGCGGCGAACCGCAGCGCGGCAAGGTGGGGCAGCCCTCCGTTCCGATGCGTCTCAATCCGGATGCGGTCTTCTCGTTTGGGGTCAAGATCGGCCGGCGCAGCGCCGATGTCGTGCTGATGGATTTCGTCGGCAAGATCCGCATGCAGGTCCGCCAGACTTACGCCTATCCGAGGCCGGGCCAGATCATCAGCATCATCATGTCCGGCATGGAGCGGCTGGAACAGCAGATGAGCGAGGCGGAACGCCAGCGGATCGCCGGTGTCGGCATTGCGGCACCTTTCGAACTCTGGAACTGGGCCGAGGAAGTGGGAGCCCCATCGGGCGCCATGGAGGAGTGGCGGGATTTCGATCTGCATGCCGAGATATCGGCGAAGGCGCGGCATCCGGTCTATCTGCAGAACGACGCCACGAGCGCCTGCGGCGCCGAACTCGTCTTCGGCGTCGGGCCGGCCTATCCCGATTTCGTCTATTTCTTCATCGGCTCGTTTATCGGCGGCGGGATCGTGCTGAATTCGGAAGTCTTTTCAGGTCGCTCCGGCACGGCCGGCGCGCTGGGCCCCCTGCCGGTGCGCGGCAAGGGCGGCGAAACCCGGCAGCTTCTCGATATCGCCTCCATCTTCGTTCTGGAAAAACTGCTGATGGAGCGCGGCATCGACCCGCAGCCCCTCTGGTATTCGGCAGCGGAGTGGATCGATTTCGGCGAACCCATGGAGATCTGGATCCGCGACACGGCCGAAGCGCTTGCACAGGCGATCGTCGCCTCGGCGGCACTCATCGATTTCGGCGCAGCGGTCATCGATGGCGGCTTTCCCGCCTGGGTCAGGCGGCGGATTGTCGACGCCACGGTGGAAGCCGTCTCTCGCCTCGACCTCCAGGGCATCATCATGCCGGATATCATCGAAGGCAAAGTGGGTGCCCAGGCGCGCGCAATCGGCGGCGCCAGCCTGCCGATCTTCGCCCGCTACCTGACCGATCAAAGTGTCTTGTTCAAGGAGCTCGCCTGATGCTGAAGGGGATTGATCCACTGCTGAGCCCGGAGCTTCTGGCGACGCTGCGCGCCATGGGTCACGGCGACGAAATCGCCCTTGTCGATGGAAACTATCCCGCAGTGGAACATGCCCGGCGCCTGGTGCGGCTGGACGGGCTTGGCCTGGTCCCCGTGCTGGATGCGATCCTGTCGGTCCTGCCGATCGACGATTTCGTGCCGCAGGCAATTTTCCGTTCCACCCGCGGGCAGGACCGCGATCATTTCGAGCCGGTTCATCACGAGATGATCGCCTGCTGCCAGAGGCATGAGCCGAAGCAACCGGTCGTGCCTCTGGTGGGGGATGAATTCTATCAGCGTGTGCGGCGCGCCCATTGCGTGGTGCAGACGGGCGAGCCGCGGCTCTATGCCAATATCATTTTGAGAAAGGGCGTGATCCGTCCCGGCGCCTGAGGTGCTGCGGCGTCTAGATCACATAGGCCGTCCCACGCCTCGTCGCGCAGTGCCTCCCCCTTCGCTTTTCCCCCGATCATCGCCTTTCCAGCCCTGCCCATAAAGACGAAAGGCCGGTGGAGAGATCCACCGGCCTTTCGTTCATGTCCTGGGAGGACGGTTTTACCGAAAGAGGCTGGGAAGCCACAGAGACAGCGCCGGGATATAGGTGACCAGCAGCAGGACAGCGACACTTGCGCCGAAGAAGGGCCAGATCGTCCGCATGGCCTCCCGGATCGTGATCCCGCCCACGGCGCAGCCGACAAAGAGGACGGTCCCGACCGGTGGCGTGTTCAATCCGATGCCGGCATTGAGGATCATCACGACGCCGAAATGCACCGGATCAACCCCGAAGGCCTTGACCACCGGCAGCAGGACCGGCGTGGAAATGATCACCAGCGGCGCCATGTCCATGAAGGTTCCGAGCAGCAGCAGGATGATGTTGATCACGAGCAGGATGATGATCGGATCGTCGGAGATCGCGCCGATCGCGCCGATCATCAGCTGTTGCACCTGCAGGAAGGCCATCAGCCAGGCGAAGGATGCGGCCGTGCCGATCACCAGCAGGACCATTGCGGTGGTGCGCACGGCGCCCGTGACCGCTTCGACAAAGCCGTGCCAGTTCAACTCGCGATAGACGAGCATCGCGACCAGGAAAGCGTAGAGAACGGCAATGCAGGAGCTTTCCGTGGCGGTGAAAATGCCGGAGCGTACGCCGCCGAAAATGATACCGATCAGAAGAATGCCCGGTGTTGCAGCCAGGAGGTAGATGACCAGATTGGCAAAGCCCGGAAAGGGTTCGGAGGGATAGCCCCGCCGGCGCGCGACGATATAGGCGGTGATCATCAGCGCCAGCGCCAGCAACATGCCGGGAACGATGCCGGCCGTGAAGAGATCGGCCACCGAGACATTGCCGCCGGCAGCGATCGAATAAAGGATCATGTTGTGCGAGGGCGGGATCATCAGGGCGATGATGGCGGCATTGACCGTGACGTTGACGGCATAGCTGCGGTCGTAGCCGCGCGCTGCCATCTGCGGCACCATCAGGCCGCCCACGGCCGATGCATCCGCCACGGCAGAGCCGGAGATCCCGCCGAACAGCGTGGATGCGACGATGTTGACCTGGCCAAGTCCGCCGCGCAGGTGGCCGACAAGGCCGGCGGCAAAGCGGATCAGGCGGGCGGCGATCCCGCCGCGCACCATCAGGTCGCCGGCAAAGATGAAGAAGGGGATCGCCATCATGGCGAAGACATTCATGCCGGAATTCAACTGCTGGAAGATCACGATCGGCGGCAGGCCGAGATACATGACTGTGGCCAGCGAGGCGATGCCGAGGCAGAAGGCGATGGGCATGCCGATCGTCATCAAGACGATGAAGGAGCCAAACAATACAGCATAGGCCATTTTACACGGTCTCCACGGAATCGGCCGGCGAGACAGTGGCCTCCGGCTCATCGATAATGACGTCGCAGAGGCGTTCCACTGCAAAGAGGGCGATCAGGCCGCCGCCGACGATCAGGGGAATGAAATCGACGCCGCCCGGCCAGCCCAGAACGGGAATGGTTGCGGTCCAGGTGCCTCTGGCCAGCAGCACGCCATAATAGGACATGCAGCATCCGAAGCCTGCCACCAAAGCAAGGCTGATCAGATCCATGGCGCGCTGCACCGGCTTCGGCATGGCGTAGCGCACGATATCGAGCCCAAGGTGGCCGCTTTCGCGCACGCCGACCGCGGCGCCCAGCAAGATGAACCACGACATCATGAACAGCGAGAGCGGCTCCGACCAGCTCGGCGAGCTGTTGAGCACATAGCGCCCGAAGACCTGCCAGCCGACGATGAGGGTCATGGCGACGATGCCGACGGCCGCAATATAGAGAGCGGCGCGGCTCAACAGACCAAGAGCGGGTCTGACGCTTCGAATGAAAGTCTTCATTCCCATTGTCCTTTGCGCAAAACGGGACGCGCACAGAGAAAAGGGCCAGTCGTGTTTCAAGCGACTGGCCCCGGAACAGATCGATTTACTTGACGGCCTGGATGCGGGCCACGAGATCCTGCATCTTCGGATCGGTGACGAAGCGGTCATAGACCGGCTTCATTGCATTGGAGAACTCTTCCTTGTTCACCTGAACGACCTTGACGCCGCTGGCGCGTACCTTCTCTTCCGATGCCTTTTCGCGCGCCTGCCAGAGCTCACGCATCTTGGCAACGGAATCCTTGGCGGCCTGGCGGACAACGGCCTGGTCTTCCGGGGTCAGCTTGTCCCAGGTCATCTTCGACATGACCAGTGCTTCCGGCGTCAGCGAATGCTCGGTCATCGAGAAGTTTTTGGCGACTTCGAAATGGCGGGAGGACTCGTAGGACGGCCAGTTGTTCTCGGCACCATCCACCACGCCGGTTTCCAGCGAGGAATAGACTTCGCCGAACGGCATAGGCGTCGGGTTGGCACCGAAGGCTTCCATCATGGCGATCCAGAGGTCCGACTGCTGGACGCGGATCTTCATGCCCTTCAGGTCGGCCAGCTTTTCGATCGGCTTCTTGGTGGTGTAGAAATTGCGGGCGCCGCTGTCGTAGAAAGCCAGGCCGACGAGACCATGCGGCTCGAATGCCTTGAGGATTTCGTCACCGATCGGGCCGTCGACCACCTGGTGCATGTGTTCGGTCGAACGGAACAGGAAGGGCAGGCCGAGAACCACGGTTTCCTTGACGAGGTTGTTGAACGGCGCGGTGTTCACGCGGTTCATGTCGATGACGCCGAAACGGGTCTGCTCGATCGTGTCCTTTTCGCTGCCCAGCACCGAATTGTTCATGACCTGGATCTTGATGCGGCCATTGGTGCGCTCGCTCAAGAGGTCGCCCATGAACTTCACGGCTTCCACCGTCGGGTAGCCATCCGGATGGATGTCGGCCGAGCGCAGCGTCATTTCCTGCGCCTGGACGGCCGTTGTCATTGCGGTTGTCATGGCGGTGCTCACCGCAAGGCCGATCGCCAGGCCCAAGATCTTTGACATTTTCATGCTTTTCTCCTCCACATTGAGATGCGCCCGGTCATCGCGGTTGCGCGTTACTGCTGCTTTGTCTATCGCGCCTGCCATTTCGGCAGGCCGAAGAGGTCTTCCGGGTTGGATACGAGCGCCTTGTGACGGGCAGAATCATCGGCAAGCCAGCCGAGAACCGTCTCCGTCAGCGCTACATCATCGGGATAATCCGCTTGTTCGCGGGCAAGATTGTGCGGCCAGTTGGTGCCCCAGACGATGCGTTCGGGAGCATGGCCGGCAATTACCCGCGCCACGGCTGCGACATCGGCATAATCGGGGCCGCCGCTCTTCGAACTTTCATACACGCCGGCAAACTTGAACCAGCAATTGCCTTTGTCGATCAGCCGGCGCGTGGCGGCGATCTGCGGGCTGTCGGGTGTGACCCCGCAGAAGAATTTGCCGTGATGGTCCAGGACCCAGCGCGACGTCAGCGCTGCCAGCCGCGGCTCGTGCTCCTCGATATTGCTGCCGTCGAACTGGATGGCGAGCATCCAGCCGCGCGCCCGAGCCATGGCGTCGAGACGCTCCAGCGCGGCCAGTCCCACGGCGCCGCCCGGCAGATCCATGATGCGCAGGCCAACAATGCCGGCCTCGGCGAGAGCGTCGAGTTCCGCGTCGCTCGCCTCGGGAGCAACGGCGGCGATACCGCGCGCCACATCGCCCATTTCCTTCAGGCAGGCGACGACATTGTCATTGTCTGTCTGCTGCGCATTGCCCTGGGTAATGATCACGCGATCAATGCCCAGCCACTGCATGACCTCCCGATACTGTTGCGGCGTCGGCAGGTCTCCCGCCGGAAGGCCGGGACCGCCCGGACGGGACGGATAGCCCGGGAGATACATGTGCATCTGCGTGTCCACTGCGCCCTCGGGCAACAGGATGTTCGGCTTGCGGCCGGTGAGCGGGCGTTTCAGCATCAGATCTCTTTCATGCGAAATTCGGCAAGGGCGTCGCGATTGATGTCGATGCCGAGGCCGGGGGCATCGGGAATGGCCACGATGCCGTTCTGGTGTTCGATCGGTGTCTTGACGATCGCCTGGCGGAACGGGTTGTCCGTCCGGTCGAATTCGAGAATGGGCTCGATCGGATTGACGCGCACCGGGCTGGGGATCATGGCGGCCATGAACTGCAGGGCGGCGGCGATGTGGACTGCGGTGCCCCAGACATGCGGCACGACGCGCACGCCGTGCAAGGCGGCCAGATCGGCAACCCGTTTGGCTTCCGTGAAGCCGCCGACGCCGGCAAGATCCGGCTGCAGGATATCCACGCAACGGGTTTCCACAGGTTCGCGCATGCCCCAGCGGCTATGCCAGGTTTCCCCGCCGGCAACCGGGATCGGCTGGCGGGCGCGCACCTCGCGATAGGCGGCAAGCTGTTCGGGAACCACGGGTTCCTCGAACCAGTCGAGATCGAGTTCGGCAGCGGCCTGGCCGAAACGGACGGCTTCCACCACGTCATAGCCGTGATTGGCGTCGACCATGATGCGCATCTCCGGCCCGACGGCGTCGCGCGCCGCCCGAACCACCCGCAGGTCTTCCGCGACGCCGAAGCCGATCTTGATTTTCGTGGCGTGGAAGCCTTCCTTCCAGTAGCGGGCGACATCGGCCGCATTGTCCTCTACGCGATCCACTCCGTCGCGCTTGAAACTGCCGGTGGCATAGGCCTTCACGCTTTCGCGGAAGCGACCGCCAAGCAGGATCGAGACCGGCACGCCGAAATGCTTGCCCTTGATATCCCACAAAGCGATATCGATGCCCGACAGAGCCGTCACGGCGAGGCCGCGCTGGCCCTGGTCGCGCAGCGCATTGTACAGCCGGGCCCAGATCTTCTCCGTTTCCAGGGGGTTTTCCCCGATCAGCCAACCGGCATAGGTCGCGACGACGGCGGCGTTTGGGCGCGCCGGGCCAAGGCATTCGCCCCAGCCCACCGTGCCGTCATCGCATTCGATCTCCACCAGAACATGGGCGCGGCGGTCGAAACGCATCGAGGCGCTCTCGAAGGCCACATCAAGCCTGTGTTCCAGAAGGTGGGTACGGACTCTCGTGATCTTCATTGGCGCCAGACCTTCAGCCGCGTTTCCACGACCCGATGAGGTTCAGCAGCATGCCTTCCTCCTCCTGGGTCAGATCGTCGAGCGGCGGGCGGACCTTGCCGGCGTCGAAGCCCTGCAGGCGGACACCGGCCTTGATCGCGGCGACCGCATAGCCCTTGCGGCGGTTGCGGATGGCCATGAAGGGATAGAAGAAATCGCGCAGGATTGCTTCGCATTTGGCGCGCTCGCCGGCGCGCAGCGCCTTGTAGAACTCCACTGCCAGGCCCGGCACGAAGTTGAAGACCGCGGAGGAATAGGTGGTGAAGCCCGCACCGAGATAGGCCTCGGCGAAGAGCTCGGCTGTCGGCATGCCGCCGAGATAAGTCAGCCGGTCGCCCATGGTGGCGGTGACCTGACGTACGAGGCCGATATCGCCGGTGCCGTCCTTGAAGCCGACGAGATTGGGGCACTCGTCACACAGGCGCTTCAACGTGTCGACCGACAGGACGGAATTGTCGCGGTTGTAGACCATGACGCCGATGCCAACCGACTGGCAGATCTTCTTGACGTGCTGGTACAGGCCTTCCTGCGGCGCGTCGATCAGGTAATGGGGCAAAAGCAGGATGCCGTCGGCGCCGGCCTTTTCGACCGAGCGGGCGAGTTCGACGCCCACATGGCTGCCGAAGCCGCAGCCGGACACGATGGCCGTCTTGCCTGCCGCTTCCTTGGCGGCGCGCACGATGCCCGGGATTTCATCCGGCGACAGGGAGAAGAATTCACCGGTGCCGCCAGCAGCAAAGAGAACCGGCGCGTCATAGCCCGACAGCCACTCGATATGGCGACGATAGCTCTCCGGCTGAAACTGTCCTTCACCATCGAAATGGGTGACCGGAAAGGACAGGAGGCCAGCGCCAAGCGCCGCCTTGATCTCTTGTGGCGTCATCATGAAATTCCCTTGTAGACAGATCCTCCTCCAGCGTCGTATCCACTCTACATACAAGTGTCAACAAGTTATCTTACAAATTCCGTTGCTCGCGCAGCAGGCTGCGGTAGCGCGCCTGGCTGCCGCGCAGATGGCGGCGCATGGCATCGCGGGCGCCCTCCTCGTCGCCTGCGGAAATGGCGTTGACGATGGCGCTGTGTTCCTCGGCGAGAAGCCGGATATAGGCGGCCTGATCCTCCTCGGTTTCCTCGTTCTGCAGCGCGGCGCGGGGGATGACGCTCTTGCCGATCATGGACAGGAAATCACGGAAGCGCGGATTGTTGGTGGCTTCGGCAATGGCCAGATGCAAAGCGAAATCGGCCTCGCTGCTGGGACGGCCCTCTTCAAGGCAGGTCTTGACCGCATAATGACAGTCGATGATCACCTCTTCCTGCGCCGGAGAGCGGCGAAGCGCTGCAAGGCCCGCCGCCTCCACTTCCACGGCGGTGCGCAGTTCGAGAAATTCGATGACGGAGGAAACTCGTGCATAATCAATGTTTTCCACCGACAGCGGCGGAGCGTTGGCGGCAATGGGAGGCTCAAGCACGAAAACGCCGGCGCCCTGGCGAGCTTCCACCAGACGGTCGGCGCGCAGGGTGGCGATGGCTTCGCGCACCACGGTGCGGCTGACCCCGTGGCGCTCCCCCAGCTGCGCTTCGCTTGGCAGTTTGCTGCCGGGCGGGAATTGCCCCGCGGCGATCGCCTGTCGCAGGGTTTCGCCCAATCTGGAGGCAAGCGTGCCGGTCCCGGCGGGCGATCTGCCCTGGCTGGCCGTGTTCATGGATCCATCCCTTTCCTGCTTCCCTTCGGGCTCGGCGCGCATAGTGCCGGTCCCGTCTGCATCTAGCTGTACCGTGTTGACGCTGATCTGCCAACATGTATGATAAATCATCACGGCAGGGAGACAAGTTTGCATCGTCTGCCTTATCGCCAAGGAGGATTCCCATGAAAAGACTGTTGATTACCGGCGCTGCCGGAGCGCTGGGCCGCGCCATGCGCGTGCGTCTGGCAAAGCAGGCGGACACGCTTCGCCTCTCCGACATTGCCGGCCTGGGGGAGGCGGGTCCCCATGAGGAAATCGTGCAGTGCGATCTTGGCGATGCGGCAGCGGTGCACAGACTGGTGGAAGGCTGCGACGGCATCCTGCATCTTGGCGGCATCTCGGTCGAGGACAAGTTCTCCAAGATCCTGAATGCCAACCTGCTGGGCCTTTACAATCTCTACGAGGCAGCGCGGGCGCATGGCCATCCCCGCATCCTGTTTGCCAGCTCCAACCACACGGTTGGTTATTATCGGCAGGACCAGCATATCGATGCGACCGCGCCCATGCGTCCGGATGGTCTCTATGGCGTGTCGAAGTGTTTCGGCGAATCGCTGGCCCGGATGTATTTCGAGAAATTCGGTCAGGAGACCGCGCTTTTGCGCATCGGCAGTTGCATGGAGAAGCCCTCCAATCATCGCATGCTGGCCAGCTGGATGTCCTATGGCGATTTCCAGCGCCTGATCGAATGCGTGTTCCGCGCCCCCATGCTGGGCTGCCCGATCATCTGGGGCATTTCCAACAATGATTCCAAATGGTGGGATAATTCCCATGCCGATTATCTTGGCTGGAAGCCGCAGGACAATGCAGAGCATTACCGCGCGGAAATCGATGCCGCCCTCGGCAAGCCGGATCCGAAAGCCGCCCTGCATGTCTATCAGGGCGGCAATTTCGTCAATGATCCGATTTTTCCGGAAGACTGATCCGGCAATCCCCCTGGGATTTCAGGCAGTCCCATCCTTCCGTCTTGCGTCCCGGTTGCCGCCGAAGCACCGGGACGTCTCTTCTTTGCGGTTCAATCGTCGGAATAGCGTTGTTCCCGCCAGGGATCGCCGCGCATATGGTAGCCGTTCTTTTCCCAGAAGCCCGGCCGATCGTGATGGGTGAATTCGATCCGCGTCAGCCATTTGGCGCTTTTCCAGAAATAGAGATGCGGCAGGACAAGCCGCATGGGACCGCCATGTTCCGGGGTTATCGGCTGCCCCTCCCAATGGGTGGCGAGAATGGCGTCTTCAGCGGCGAAATCCTGCAGCAGCAGATTGGTCGTATAGCCATCGAAGCTTGTCAGCATGACCGCATTGGCATCTGCGCGCGGCTGGACGAGATCGAGAAGATCCCGCACGAGAACGCCCTTCCAGGCATTGTCATAGCGCGACCAGGTGGTGACGCAGTGGATGTCTGAGGTCAGGGATGTCTGCGGCAAAGCCAGGAAGGCGTCCCAGTCGAGCGTGGCGGGACGGTCGATATCGCCGCGGATATCGAGCCGCCATTGCATCTGCGAGATCTGCGGCTGCTGGCCGAGATCAAGAACCGGCCAGTTCTTCACCAGGTGCTGGCCGGGCGGCAGACGATCTGTCTCCGGCCGGCTGATCCGACCGGTCAGAAACCGGCCTTCGCTCGCCCATTTGCGCTTGGTGGTGGTGAGCTTGCTGTCCTGCGGTTCAGACGTGTCGTCAGTGGTCTCGTCAGTCATCTCGTCATTCCTCGTCGCCGATCTTTGGCGCATAGCCCTGTGCAATAGGTGGGCGAGCTTGCCTGTCCGTCAAGCGCCGGCAAGCGCCGTCACCGCCGCCAGCGGCAGTCCCCGGCTTCCGACAGGGAAATGGAAGCTGGAGAGTAACCTGGATTGCGTCGCCTCTGCATCCAGCCGATATATTCCGCCGAATATAGCACTTTTCTTGGTGCCGGATCTCGTTATAGTCGTCAGGATATGTCGGTTGGAGAGGATGAACCATGAACGCCATTGCCATGCCGTGTCGAACACTTACCCGGACAATGGCGCAGGTGGTGACCCTGCTATGGACGGTCGGCATGTTCCTTTCGCTCCTCTGCTCTCCCGTCCCGGCAGCCGATAGTGTTACCGTCTTTGCCGCTGCCAGCATGAAGACGGTCCTGGATGCGGCCAATGCGGCCTATGAGCAAGGCACCGGCGGGGCCGTCACGGCGTCCTATGCTGCAAGTTCGGCATTGGCCAAGCAGATCGAGGCCGGAGCGCCCGCCGATATCTTCATATCGGCTGATCAGGACTGGATGGATTACCTGCAGCAGAAAGGCCTTGTCGTCCAAGGCACCCGCAGCGATCTCGTCGGCAACCGCCTGGTGCTGATCGCGCCGAGCGCCGTCGCGAAACCTGTCGATATCCGGCCTGGTTTCGATCTTGCGGGGCTTTTGGGAGATGGGCGCCTTGCCATGGGCGCGGTGGAGAGCGTTCCGGCCGGCAAATATGGAAAGGCCGCGCTGCAGGCCCTGCAGGTTTGGGACAGCGTTTCGGCCAAGGTGGCGGGTGCGGAAAATGTGCGGGCCGCGTTGGCGCTCGTGTCGCGCGGTGAGGCGCCGCTCGGCATTGTCTATGCCACCGACGCCGCGGCCGATCCGACAGTCGCCGTCATCGCAACCCTTCCGGAAAGCAGCCATCCGCCGATCCGGTATCCGGTGGCGCTGATGACGGCCGCGAAAACAGAGGCGGCACGCGCTTATCTCGCATTCCTGACATCGGAAAAGGCGGCGCCCTATTTCCGGGCGCAGGGTTTTGAGATCCTTCGGTAAGGCGATCGGCAATGATCGGCTGCAGCTCAGCTCTCGAGGCTTTAGAGCATGATCCGACCGGAGTGAAACGAGGATCGATAAGATTATGCTTTAAATTTGAAAGTTTAGAGCGCCGATTTGATTCAATCAGATCGAACAGCGCTCTAAAGCGTCCGGCATCTCAATGGAAAAAGCGGGGTCGATTGTGCAGGAATGGCGTCTCAGTCCGGAAGAATGGACGGCAATCGAACTCAGTCTACGCATTGCTGTCGTTGCAACGCTTGCAAGCCTGCCGGTCGGTGTCGCCTGTGCCTATCTTCTGGCGCGCGGGCGCTTCTGGGGCCGATCCCTGCTCAACGGGCTTGTGCATCTGCCGCTGATCCTCCCGCCGGTGGTGACCGGCTATCTTCTGCTGATCCTGTTCGGCCGGCGTGGGCCGCTCGGCGTGCTTCTTGAGCAATCTCTGGGACTCATCCTCTCCTTTCGCTGGACCGGTGCGGCATTGGCCGCGGCGGTCATGGGCTTTCCGCTGATGGTCCGCTCGATCCGCCTGTCGATCGAGGCCGTCGATGTCAAGCTGGAGGAAGCCGCGGCGACGCTGGGCGCACGCCCTGCGGTCATCTTCGCTACCGTGACGCTGCCACTTATTCTGCCCGGCATCATTGCCGGCATGATCCTGGCCTTCGCAAAGGCCATGGGCGAATTCGGGGCCACCATCACCTTCGTCTCCAACATCCCCGGAGAAACGCAGACATTGTCGGCCGCCATCTACACCTTCACGCAGGTGCCCGGCGGCGATGCCGGCGCCCTGCGCCTCACGCTGGTGGCGATCGCCATCTCCATGGCGGCGCTGCTCCTGTCCGAATGGCTGGCGCGCCGGGTTGCCGAACGGGTGCGGGCATGACCCTGACCGTGGAGATCCGCCATCGCCAGGGCGCGTTCGACCTCGACGTCTCCTTCCAGGCAGAGGGCGGCGTCACGGCCATTTTCGGCGCATCGGGTTCGGGCAAGACCTCCATTCTCAGGATCCTGGGCGGTCTTGCAAGGCCGGATCACGGCGTAGTCAGGCTTCAGGGCGATGTCATCCTCGATACGCAGAGGCGCATCTTTACGCCGGCGCATCGTCTGCACTTCGGCTATGTCTTCCAGGAGCCGCGCCTGTTTCCCCACCTCACGGTCCTGCAGAATCTCTCCTATGGACGGTGGCTCTCGCGCCGACGCGCCATGCAGGCAGATCTCGACCAGATCGTCGACTTGCTCGGGATCGGCCATCTGCTCGGGCGACGGCCGGAGACCCTCTCCGGCGGCGAAAGGCAGAGGGTATCGATCGGGCGCGCCCTCTTGTCGTCGCCGCGGCTTTTGCTGATGGACGAGCCGCTTTCCGCCCTCGATCAGGATCGCAAGGCCGAGATTCTGCCCTATCTGGAGCGCTTGCGCGACGGGCTGGATCTCCCCATCCTCTATGTCAGCCATTCCGTCGAGGAGGTGGCGAGGCTGGCGGATCGGCTGATCCTGCTGCAGCAGGGAAAGGTGAAGGCGGTGGGCGCAGCAAGCGAGCTGCTGGGCGGCGCGGCAGAGATTGTCGAAGGTGCTGCCGGCAGCGTGCTGACGGGACAGGTCGGGGCCGTCGAGCCCGGTGCGGGTGTTGCGACCATCGTCTGCCGAGGCATGTCGCTGATGGTGCCCAATTCGGGACTGCGGCCGGAGGCGCGGGTCAGGGTGCATATTCCGGCCCGCGATGTGCTCGTTGCCACCGAGGAGCCGCGAAACATCAGTGCTCTGAACGTCTTGCCGGGACGTATCGCGGCCATTGCCGAGGCGCCGGGCGGCACGGTGGACCTTTCCTTGTGCTGCGGCGAGGAGACCATCCATGCCCGCATTACCGCGTTTTCATTGCAGCGTCTGGAACTGCATGTGGGACGGCCGGTCTTTGCCATCATCAAGACGGTCGCGCTCAAGCGCCCCGGATCGCCCTGAACCGGCAGAGAACCGGCAGAGGTCTGGCAGAGCTCTGGCAGAGGTCTGGCAGCGGTTGGCCGCTTTGCGCAGAGCCCCGAGCAATTTTTTGATTTGACCAGCCTCTTGCCTGGGTTTACGGGCAATTTCATGCACGTTTTTCCGTGCCATGTCCTGAAACCGACCCCTGAGGGGATCATGCCTGGTACTGATCATAGTCGATTGACCGTGCCGTCTGCGGCCGCCGTGCTGAGCTGACCCCAAGGAAAGGCTCCCTCACGACAGGCCCGAGGGCCGGTCGTTCACTGGAGGTGAGCCATGAATGCAACCATCCGCTTTTTCACCCATCAATTGCGCCGTACCGCCATGAGCAAGGATCCGAACCAGATTTTCGCCGAGCGCCTCACCTTTGGCGATCGGCTTGCCGACCGCATGGCGGAGATTGGCGGCTCTTGGAATTTCATCATCGGCTTCATGGTGTTCCTGATCGGCTGGTCGATCCTGAACACGATCATTCTGGCCGCCAATGCCTTCGATCCGTTCCCGTTCATCTTCCTGAACCTGATGCTGTCCATGCTGGCCGCACTCCAGGCGCCGATCATCATGATGAGCCAGAACCGCCAGGCCGCGAAGGATCGGCTGGCAGCCCGGCTGGATTATGAAACGAACCTGCGCTCGGAAGCGGAGATCGCCGCTCTCACGGCAAAGGTGGATGCACTGGCCGGCGACCTTGCCCTGCTGGTACGGCTGCAGATTGCCGGCGATGCCGGCAGGGCCGATCAGTCTTTCGACGAGCGTCCTTGACTGAGAGCATGAGGGCTGACGCGGGACCGGCCTGTCCGGCTCCGCTGCCTGATCCTCGCATGCCCGATCAGCCAGCGCGATCGTCTTTTTCCCCATCGTCTCTGCGGCTGCGTTCAAGCCATTCCAGTTCCGCTTGGATCGCCGCCTCGGCCTTGCGTTCCATTTCGCGGAATTGCGCAATCAGCCGCTCGCCGAAGGCGGTCAGCTGCGCGCCGCCGCCCTGTTTGCCGCCCCGCTGCGGTTCGACGGCCGGCTCGAGAAACATGTGGTTGAGCGCATCGACGAGCAGCCAGGCGCGCCTATAGGACATGTCCATGGCGCGGCCGGCGGCCGAGATCGAGCCCGTCCGGCGGATATGCTCGAGAAGTTCGATCTTGCCGCGGCCCAGCCGATCCTCCGGGGCAAGGTCGAGCCTCAGCACCGGCCGGATCGATTTTCTCTCGGTCTCTTGCATGAGCGCCTGCCACCTTCCTCATCCTTGGCCGGTGTAGCAGCGAGCAGGCCGCAAATCCACCGCGATGCTAAGCGCTCCGCATCGGCAAGCTTCGGGGATCGCTGATCTCTTTCAATTGACAACCGGACGTTTGCGGCAGACAACTGAGGCCAAATGCCGCCAGCTTTCGGGGGGACATGATGTCTAAGCGCGCGTGGTTCGGGATCTCTCTTCTGGCCGTCTTCGGCCTTCTGGCGCCACCTGTCCCGGCGCAGCAGACGCAGAGGCAGATCGAGCTGTCGGAGGGCGCGGATTATCCGGGCTTCGATCTGCGCACGGAAAAGAACCTGTCTCAGGCGCAATGCGAAACGGCCTGCCTGAAAGACGGCTCCTGCCGCGCCTTCACCTACAACGTCAAGGCGAAGTGGTGCTTCCTGAAATCGGATTACGGCCAGAAGAACGATTTCACCGGAGCCGTGGCGGGCAAGGTGGTCGTGGCCGGAGCCGAGCCGGATCTCGGCGCGCCACCTGCCTTGCCCTTCGTCTCGGCCGATCTTGCCCAGCAGGCGAGCGATCTTTCAAATGGCCTGGAAGTCCCTGCCGAATTGTCCGGCCAGGGGCTCGAAAGCCTCAAGGCACTGGCGCAGCTGGAACTGGTGAACGGCAATGTGGCGGGCGCCGTCGCAGCCTTGACCGGCGCTCTTTCCATAGAGCCGGACTCCGCCGATCTGTGGATCGAGATGGCGCGCGCGGCCGGCACGATCCGCGGCGATAGCGAGTGGACGACCAAGGCGCTGCTTGCCTCCATCAATGGCTATGAGGCCTCCCGCACGGCACCACAGCGCGCCGAGACCCTGGCACAGCTGGGCGAGGCCCTGGAGGCGCAGGAGAACCACCGGGGCGCGATCGATGCCTTGCAGCAGAGCCTTGACCTCGTGGCGTCCCGTACGGTGCAGGCGCGCTACAATGATATGAAGGAGCGCTGGGGTTTCCGGGTTGTCGATCATTCCGTCGATGCGGATGCGGCAAGCCCCCGCGCCTGCGTCCAGTTTTCCGAGAAGCTTGTGAAGTTCGGCGTGGATTATTCCAGCTTCGTCACGCTGAACGGAGCAGCTCCCAAGGCGGTCGAGGCAAAGGACCAGCAGATCTGCGTCGAGGGACTGGCGCATGGAGAGCGCTACAAGCTTGCCTTGCGCCGCGGCCTTCCCTCGCTTGTCGGCGAAGACCTGCAGGCCACGGTGGATCTTGACGTCTATGTCAAGGATCGCTCCCCCGCCGTGCGCTTTACCGGCGACAGTTTCGTCCTGCCGTCCACGGCGCGGCGCGGCATCCCGCTGGTCTCGGTCAATACCAGCAGCGCCAATCTCAAGCTCTTTCGGATCGGCGACCGCAATATTGCCCCGCTGCTCGCCCAGTCGCAATTCCTCACCCAGATGGACGGCTATAGCGCCGACCAGATCCAGAACAACAATGGCGAACTGGTCTGGCAGGGATCGATCGACCTTGCCCAGGACGTCAACAAGGACGTGGTGACCAGCTTCCCGGTCGACGAAGTGCTGCCGAAGCGCAAGCCGGGCGTCTATGTCCTGACGGCGACGGCCGGCACTGGTGCAACCAATGAATGGGACAATCGGGCCACTCAATGGTTCGTCGTGTCCGATCTCGGCCTGTCGACCTATGCCGGTACGGACGGGCTGAATGTCTTCGTGCGTTCCCTGTCAACGGCGCAGCCGGTCACGGGTGTCGACCTGCAGCTGCTTGCCAAGAACAACGAGGTTCTCGGCAGCGCCAAGACCGATGATCAGGGCCGCGCCGTCTTCAGCGCCGGCCTGATGCGGGGCACGGCAGCCATGGTGCCGGCCGTTCTCACCGCTGCCAGATCCGGTGAGGATTACGTGTTCCTCGACATGAGCCGCGCCGGTTTCGATCTGTCCGATCGCGGCGTGACCGGACGGCCTGCGCCCGGCGCCATCGACGTCTATGCCTGGACGGAGCGCGGCATCTATCGCCCGGGCGAGACCGTGCATGCCGCGCTTCTGGCGCGCGACACGGCGGCACAGGCCATCGACACGCTTCCGCTGACGTTCGTCTTCCTGCGCCCCGACGGGGTCGAAGACCGGCGCATGAGCGGCAGTGGTCTGTTGGGCGGCTATGCCGTCGACCTGCCGACGCTTGCCACATCGATGCGCGGCACCTGGACCTTGCAGGTCTTCACCGATCCCAAAGGCTCTCCGATTGCGGAAAAGCGCTTCCTCGTCGACGATTTCGTGCCGGATCGCATCGAGTTCGATCTCGCGAGCGAGGCAAAGGAGATCATCGTCGGCGATGAGACCTGGGTGACGGTGGACGGCCGCTATCTTTATGGCGCGCCTGCCGCCGGTCTCGCGCTGGAGGGCGAGATCGTTCTGCGGCATGTCCGGGAACGTGAAGCCTATAAGGGCTATCTCTTCGGTCTGGCGGATGAGGAGGCGAGCGAAGCCGAGCGCCTGCCGCTCGACGAACTGGGCGTGCTGGACGAGGAGGGCAAGACGCGCTTCGACGCCGGACTGAGCGAGCTGGCCTATACGACCCAGCTGACCGATGCCGATATTGTCGTTCGGCTGAAGGAAGGCGGCGGCCGCGCCGTCGAACGCAAGCTGACATTACCGGTGCGCGCCGATGGCGACCGGATCGGCATCAAGCCCGAGTTTTCCGGCGATCTTGCCGAAAATGCCGTGGCCAATTTCAACCTCGTCATGATCGGCGACGACGGCTTGCGCAAATCGGCCGAGGATCTGCACTGGAAACTCGTCAAGATCGAACGCGACTATCAGTGGTACCGGGAAGGCAGCTCCTGGCGCTACGAGCCGGTCAATCGGACACGGCAGGTCGCGGATGGCAGGGTTTCGGTCGAAGCCTCGCAGGGCGGCAGGCTGTCGCTGCCGGTGCAATGGGGCCGATACAGGCTCGAAGTGGTCAGCGGTGCGGCCGATGGCCCGGCCAGCAGCGTCGAGTTCAATGCCGGCTGGTTCGTATCGGCCAGTTCGACGGAGACGCCGGACGCGCTGGACGTGGCGCTGGACAAGCCGAGCTATCGGGTCGGCGAAACGGCGAAGCTGAAGATTTCGTCGCGTTATGCGGGTCAGTTGATGGTGACGAGCGGCGCCGAGACGCTGCTATCGGTGCAGAATGTCGCCATCGGCGAGACCGGCGGAGAAGTGGATATCCCGGTCACGGAGGATTTCGGCGCCGGAGCCTATGTCACGGCAACCCTGTATCGTCCGGGGGAGGCGCAGGAAAGCCGCATGCCGATGCGGGCGATCGGGATCGCCTGGCTGAAGGTCGATCCGCAGGCGCGCGATCTTTCGGTGTCGCTTGCCGCCCCCGACAAGACCCTTCCGCGCCAGCCGCTCGATATCGATGTGCAGGTAGCGGGCGCCGGGATCGGCGAAGATGCCTATGTCACGGTTGCGGCGGTCGATGTCGGCATCCTGAACCTCACCCGTTATGAGCCGCCGGCGCCGGACGACTGGTATTTCGGCCAGCGGCGCCTGGGGCTGGAGATCCGCGATATCTACGGCCGTCTGATCGATGGTTCGCTGGGAGCCACTGGCCGGTTGCGCACGGGCGGCGACGGCGGCAGCGTGGCCCTGCAGGGCAGCCCACCTAAGGAGAAGCTCGTTGCCTTCTTCTCCGGCATCGTCAAGCTTGACGCCGAGGGCAAGGCGAAGGTCTCCTTCGATATCCCGCAATTCAATGGTACGGCCAGGGTCATGGCGGTTGCCTGGAGCAAGAGCGGCGTCGGCCATGCCACGAAGGACGTGGTGATCCGCGATCCGGTGGTGCTGACCGCCAGCCTGCCGCGTTTCCTCGCGCCGGGAGATGAAGCGAGCCTGCGTCTCGATATTGCCAATGCCGATGCGCCGGCCGGAGAATATCAGCTGTCGCTCGCCACCAATGGGGTGATCGGGAGCGATGCGGCCGGCGCCCTGCGCGCCGTGCGGCTGGAGGCAGGAGGAAAGCAGAGCCTTCGCCTGCCGCTGAAAGGTCTGCGCGCCGGCGACGGTTCCGTCACGCTTACCCTGTCCGGCAATGGCCTGGCGCCGATGGAGCAGGTTCTTGCTGTGCCGGTGCGACCGGCGGTCCTGCCGGTCACCGAGCGGCGCGTGATTGCGCTTTCGCCAGGCCAGAGCCTGACGGTGGACGAAAACCTGCTGGCGGATGCGGTGCTTGAAGGCGCCTCGGTGGCGCTGAGCGTGACCCGCGCCGCGGATTTCGACGTACCGGCGCTGTTGATGTCGCTCGACCGCTATCCCTATGGCTGCGCCGAACAGACGACGAGCCGGGCCCTGCCGCTGCTGTATCTGTCGCAGCTGTCGAAGCAGAGCGGTCTTTCCGATGATGCCGCGGTCAAGACGCGCGTACAGGATGCGATCTATCGCGTGCTGTCCTATCAGTCCTCCTCGGGAAGCTTCGGCTTGTGGAGCCCCGGCTATGGCGACAAATGGCTGGATGCCTATGTGTCCGATTTCCTGACCCGCTCCCGCGAGCAGGGCTATGACGTGCCGGAACAGGCCCTTGTCCAGGCCTTGAACAATCTGCAGAACGCGCTGGCCTATGACGTCAACGTCAAGGATCAGGGAAGCCAGATCGCCTATGCGCTCTATGTCCTTGCGCGCAACCGCAAGGCATCGATCAGCGATCTGCGCTATTATGCCGATACTATGCTCCGCGATTTCCCGACGCCTTTGTCGAGGGCTCATCTGGGAGCGGCCCTCGCCCTTTACGGCGACGCGCAGCGGTCCAAGACGGTGTTCAACGCAGCCCTGCAGATGACGGAGCAATCCGCGCTGCAGCAGGTCAGCCTGTCGCGCGCCGATTACGGCTCGCTGCTGCGTGACGGGGCAGCGGTCCTGGCGCTGGCCGCCGAAAGCCGGCCCGTGCCTGCCATCGTGCCGCAACTGGCGGCGCTTGTCGCCAGGGAATGGCGCAACAAGCGCTATACGAGCACCCAGGAACAGGCCTGGATGCTGCTCGCCGCCCGCGCCCTGCTGCAGGGGGATGACACGCTGCGGGTTGCGGTCAATGGTGCGGAGCAAAGCGGCGGCTATGCCGGCCGGATGACGGGCGACGATCTGCTGCAGAGGCCGGTCACGCTGACCAACCGATCCGCCGACCCGGTCTCCGCCGTGGTGACCACGGTTGCGGCACCGGCCCAGCCTCTGGCTGCCGGGGGCGAGGGTTTTGCGATAACGCGCGCCTATTACACCATGGAGGGCGAAGAAGTCAGTGTCAGCGAGGTGGAGCAGAACCAGCGCTATGTCGTGGTTCTGAGCGTCAACGAGACGAATGACTGGGCCTCGCGCATCCTGGTGCAGGATCTCCTGCCGGCCGGTTTCGAAATCGACAATCCTAATCTCGTCAACAGCGCCGAACTCTCGAACTTCGAATGGATCGGCGAGGTGCAGGCGGCCCATACGGAGTTCCGCAATGACCGCTTCGTCGCCGCCTTCGACCGCAATGCCGGCGACAATCGCGATTTTTCCTTCGCCTATGTGGTGCGGGCCGTGACACCCGGCACGTATGACCATCCTGCGGCCTCTGTGGAGGACATGTATCGTCCGCAGCTTTCGGCCCGGACGGCGACGGGACGCATGCAGGTGCGGGAGGCGCAGTAGGCGGCTATGCGGATCTGGCTGAAAGGGCTGATCGGGCTCGCCGGCATTGCGGTATTGTCCGCGGCCGGCCTGGCCGCGGTCGATGCCCTTGATCGTGCCTTTCCACCGCCTCTGACGCGCGCCACGCAGGTCTCCGCCGAGGTCTTTGCTTCGGATGGTGCCCTTTTGCGTGCCTTTGCCACGAAGGATGGCTTCTGGCGTTTGAAAACCAGTGCCGCAGATGTGGATCCGCGCTTCCTGAAGATGCTGGTGGCCTATGAGGATCAGCGCTTCTATGCCCATTCCGGGGTCGATCCCTATGCCGTTGCCCGCGCGGCTTACCAGTTCCTGACGCAGGGCCGGATCGTTTCGGGCGCCTCGACCTTGACGATGCAGGTGGCGCGGCTGATGGAGCCGCGCGACAATCGGTCGTTGCCGGCAAAGCTCGCGCAGATGCTGCGGGCGCTTCAGATCGAACGGCGGTTGTCGAAGGCGGAGATACTCGATCTCTACCTGACGCTGGCGCCCTATGGCGGCAATCTGGAGGGCGCTAGGGCCGCAAGCCTTGCCTATTTCGGCAAGGAGCCGAAGCGTCTTTCGGTGGCGGAGGCGGCGCTGCTGGTCGCCCTGCCGCAATCGCCGGAGGCCCGCCGGCCGGACCGCTTCGCCGATCGTGCAAGGGCGGCCCGCCAGAGGGTCCTCAGCCGCGAGGCCGTGGTCGAGGAAGTGGGCGCGGATGAGGTGGCGCGCGCGTCCGTCCACGAGGTGCCGCGGGAGCGGCGTCAATTGCCCGCACTCGCCGCGCATCTGGCGGAAGCGGCGCTTCGCAAGGCGCCGGTCGAAAACCGCCACGCGACGACGCTTCGGAAGTCCATCCAGGAAGGGCTGGAGGCGGCGGCCGCCTCTGCCGTTGCCAATCTTCCGCCGCGCACCTCCGTGGCGATGATCATGGCGGATTCGACCAGCGGGGACATCGTCGGATCCGTCGGTTCGGCCGATTATTTCGATGCATCCCGCTCCGGCTGGATCGACATGACGCGGATGCCGCGGTCTCCGGGATCGACCTTGAAGCCCTTCATCTACGGCCTGGCCTTCGAGGACGGGCTGGTGGCCCAGGAAACCATCATCGAGGACCGGCCCTCGGATTTCTTCGGCTACCGGCCGCGCAATTTCGACATGAGCTACCAGGGCGATGTCAGCGTCAGGCAGGCGCTGCAATTGTCGCTCAACGTTCCGGCGGTCAGGCTGCTCGATGGCGTGGGACCTGCCAAGCTGATGGTGCGTTTCCGCAACGCGGGTGTTCGCCCCTTGCTTCCGGCCGGCGAAGCGCCGGGACTGGCGATCGGGCTTGGCGGCGTCGGGCTTACACTGAAGGACCTGGTGCAGCTTTATGCGGGCCTCGCCAATCAGGGTTGGCCGGTGCGCCTCGGCGATGGCGTGCATGAAGCGCCCAGCCGCGAACCGGCGCAGCCCCTGCTTGATCCCGTGGCGGTCTGGACGGTCACGGATGTGCTGGCCGATGTGCTTCCGCCGCAGGGCGCGCGGCAGCTCGGCATCGCCTACAAGACCGGAACGAGCTATGGCTATCGCGACGCCTGGTCCGTCGGTTATGACGGACGCTATGTCCTGGGTGTGTGGATCGGGCGGCCGGACAATGGCGCCGTGCCCGGAATTACCGGCTATGGCACCGCCGCACCTTTGCTGTTTGATGCCTTTTCGCGCTCCGGCGTTGCCATCACCGCGCATCCGTCGCCGCCGCCCGGCGCGCAGCGCCTGGCTCTGTCCGACCTTCCGGTGGGCCAGCGTCGCTATGCGGTTACGGCAAGCGGCCTTGTGCGCTCCTCCACCCGCGAACCGGCACCGCAGATCGTCTATCCGCCGGAAGGGGCGCGTGTGGATCTCGGCGCTCAGGGCGGCATCGGCCTGTCGCCGCTTGTCTTGAAATTGCAAGGGGGCAGAGCGCCGTTCCGCTGGCTCGCCAATGGCAAGCCGCTGTCCAGCCTTTCCCGCACACGCATATCCGAATGGCTGCCGGACGGGGCCGGCTATGCGACGCTGACGGTGATCGATGCCGCGGGCGGTGCGGCGACCGTCCGGGTCTTTGTCGAATAGTCAGCCGGTCACTGCCGCGATCGCATGGAAAAACGTGCCGGAGACCAAAGCGCGACGGCCGCCGGATAGGCCGATCGGTGATCCGGTGCCGTCGGCAATCGCGGCAAAGGCTTCATCCCGGCCCGCATCCGTGACGCGGGCATAGTGGAATTCATGCCCACGGATCACCTGACCGGCCCGGCCGAGCGCGCCATCCGACAATAAGGTTGCCTGGCGATAGCCGAGATTCATCTTTCGGGTGGCAAAGCTGGTGGAATGCGACAAAAGCCCCGTCATCGTATGTCTTTGCCCCTCGGCATCCTCCAGGCTCTCGCCAAGCACCATATAGCCGCCGCACTCGCCATGCACCGGCCGGGTTGCTGCAAAATCGGCCAGGCCGGCCCTGAATTTGTGCGCGGCGGCGATCCGGCCGGCGAAGAGCTCGGGATAGCCGCCTGGCAGCCAGCAGGCATCGCAATGGCCGGGTGGCGCTTCATCGGCAAGCGGCGAAAAGGCCACGAGTTCCGCACCGGCCTGTCGCCAGTGATGGCCAAGATGCGGGTAGAGAAAGGTGAAGGCGGCATCGGAGGCGATGGCGATGCGCTGGCCCGGCGGAGAAAGATGCGCAGACGGCGAGCCGGCCTCCGGCGCGATCGAAACGGCAAGCGACAGGATGGCATCCAGGTCCAGCGCGCTCTCCATCGCATCGGCAAGCCGATCGATATGGCTCTCGATCGCCGGATGTTCTGTGGCCTGCACAAGGCCCAGATGCCGCTCCGGCAGCGACAGCATGCTGTCGCGCAGGACCGCGCCGACGACCGAAAGCCCTGCCGACTCGATCGCCGCCCTGGAGAGACGCACGTGGCGCTCGCTGCCAGCGCGGTTCAGCACCACGCCGGCCATGCGGACATTTTGATCGTAGTGGCGAAAACCGACCGCGACGGCGGCGGCCGTCTGGCTTTGGCCGGATATATCGAGCACCAGCAGGACCGGGATGCCGAGCAGCCGGGAGAGATCGGCAGCTGAGCCGGTACGCCCCTCGCCGCCGGCAATGCCGTCGAAAAGACCCATGGCGCTTTCGATCAGGAGCAGGTCGATACCCTCTGCCGCATTGGCCAGCAGGTGCTGTACAAGCGGCGGTTCCATGGCCCAACTGTCGAGATTGAGGCCCGCAATGCCCGTCGCCGCCTGGTGGAAGCCAGGATCGATATAATCCGGTCCGGACTTGATGCCGCGCACCCTGATGCCGCGCCGGGCAAAGGCGCGCAGCAGACCGATGGTCACGCTCGTCTTGCCGGAGCCGGAGCGCGGTGCGCCGATGATCAGGGCCTTCGTCATCTTGGCTGCTCCTGCGGCATCAGCAGATCGCGCATGCCGACAATGTGGCCGATGACGATCAGGGCCGGCGCGGCAAAGCCCTGGCGCTCCGCCTCCGAGGCGAGCGTGCCAAGCGTTGCCGTCAGCAGTCTTTCCTCTGCCGTGGTGGCCGACATGATGATCGCAGCCGGCGTTTCCGGCGCGCGTCCGCCATCGATCAGAAGCCGGCTGATCGTCGGCAGGTTCTTCAGCCCCATGTAGATCACGATCGGCTCCTGCGTCCTGGCGAATGCTGCCCAGTCGAGATCGTCCTCTTCGCCGGCAGCATGGCCGGTCGCCAGCGTGATCGCCTTGCTCATGCCGCGCATGGTGGCCGGAATGCGAGTCGAGGCAAGCGCCGCAAGCGCGGCGGTCATGCCGGGCAGGATGCGAAAGGGAATGCCGGCTCGGGCCAGCGCTTCCGCTTCCTCGCCGCCGCGGCCAAAGATGAAGGGATCGCCGCCTTTCAGCCGCAGGACGCGTTTTCCCTGGCGCGCCAGGCGGATCAGCGACAGGGTGATGTCCTCCTGCGCGGTCGAGGGCTTGCCGCCGCGCTTTCCGGCATAGTGAACCTGCGCCTGCGGGGCGAAGCTCAGCACCTCGTCGGACACCAGCGCGTCATGCACCAGGATATCGGCCTTGGTCAGCGCATCGAGGACTTCCAGCGTCAGGTAACGCGGATCGCCGGGGCCAGCCCCTGCCAGCCATACATGGCCCGGCTCGAAGGCGGGGAGGCGCTCGGCCAGACGATCAAGGGCAAGCTTCTTCATGGATGTGCCTTTTGCCGATGACGCAAGATCGTGTCAGCGGTATAGAAACGTGTATGGAAGCGGAAATCGGAAGCGATATGGCGCAACATCTGCGCCGCGGCTGGACCACCGGCACCTGCGCGGCGGCGGCGGCAAAGGCTGCCTGCCTGGCGCTCACCGGTCACGGATTTCCCGATCTCGTTGAGGTGACGCTGCCCGGCGGACAAAGACCGGGCTTCGCGCTGGCGCTGGAGGAACAGGGTCAGGGTTTCGCCCGCGCCGGAATCGTGAAGGATGCCGGCGATGATCCGGATGTCACCCATGGTGCCTTGATCATCGCCACCCTGAGGAGCGGACCTCCAGGCGCCGGCATTCGGTTCTTCGCAGGCCAAGGTGTCGGCATGGTCACCAGACCCGGTCTTGCCATTGCGCCCGGAGAGCCCGCGATCAACCCCGTTCCGCGCCAGATGATCCGCGCGGCCATTGCCGAAGTGGTTGGTGAGGGAGCCGATTTCGACGTCGAGATTTCCATTCCGGAAGGGGAAAACCTGGCGCAGAAGACCCTCAATCCGCGACTGGGCATTCTGGGCGGGCTTTCTGTGCTCGGCACCACCGGCATCGTCATCCCGTTTTCCTGCTCGGCCTGGATCCATTCGATCTGGCGGGGCATCGACGTCGCGCGGGCGGAAGGTCTCGTCCATGTGGCCGGCGCAACCGGCATGACGACGGAGAAAGCCGTTCAGGCACATCACGGCCTGCCGGAGACCGCGCTTCTCGACATGGGCGATTTCGTTGGCGGCATGCTGAAATATCTGCGCAAGCATCCTGTGCCGCGGGTGACCGTGGCCGGCGGCGTTGCCAAGATGACCAAGCTGTCGCAGGGCATGCTCGACGTGCATTCCAAGCGGGGTCTCGCCGATCTCGAGGCACTGGCAGATGTTGCGGTCGAGGCCGGCGCCGCGGCGGATCTTTCGGATTCGATCCGCCGGGCCAATACCGTCGCGCAAGCCTTTCAACTGGCGCTGGAGGCAGGGCTGGCGCTCGGCGATCTGATTGCCGCGCGGGCCTGGCAGACGGCGGCGGGCGCCTTGCGCAGCGACCATATCGCGCTCGAGATCCTGATCTTCGACCGCAATGGCAAGCTTGTCGGCGAAGCGCCCTTCACCCCGTCCCATCATGCCTCGTCCTTGCCTTTGGGGGAGCGGAAGCGGCGCACATAATCGGTGCTGTAGAGCGCGCTCTCGCGAAAATCCTCCGCGTTCAGTCCAGGGCCGACAAAGATCAGTGCCGTGCGCTCGATCGGCTCTGCGGCCACCGCGGCGGCAATGGTTGAGAGCGTGCCGCGCAGGATCGTCTCGTCCGGCCAACTGGCCTTCACGACGATCGCAACGGGGCAATCGGCGCCGTAATGTGGCGTCAACTCCGCAATGATCGTTTCCAGCGCGTGAATGGCAAGGTGGATCGCAAGCGTTGCACCGGTGGCGGCGAAATTTGCAAGCGTCTCCCGTTCCGGCATCTTCGACGCACGGCCGGACACGCGCGTGAGGATGAGGCTCTGCGCGACTTCCGGGATCGTCAGCTCGCGCTTCAGCGCTGCGGCGGCGGCGGCAAAGGAGGGCACGCCGGGTGTCAGCGTGTAATCCATGCCAAGCCGGTCGAGCCGGCGCATCTGCTCGGCCACGGCGCTCCAGACCGAGAGGTCGCCGGAATGCAGCCGCGCCACATCCTGCCCTGCCTGATGGGCACGCCAGTATTCCGCCTCGATCTCGTCGAGAGACAGCGAGGCCGTATCGACGATACGGGCGCCGGCGGGGCAATAGTCCAGCAGTTCGCGCGGCACGATGGACCCGGCATAGAGGCAGACCGGGCAGCGGGCAATGAGGTCGCGCCCGCGCACCGTGATGAGATCGGCGGCACCGGGGCCCGCGCCGATGAAGTGAACCGTCATGCGGCGTCCTCTGTCTCGTCTTCTGTCATGGCCAGCGCGCAGGTGACGCCCTGCGAGACGTGACGGGGACCAAGCAGCCTTGCAGAGGCGCCGCCGGCCGCCAGTGCCGCCGCCTCGCAAAAGCTCGACACCCCGGCATGTCCCACACTGTGCGGCGATACCGTCAGCGTGCGGTCGGACACAGCCTCCATTTCCGCCTCGGTGAGGATCGCCAGATCGAGCTTCAGCCGTGCGGCAGCCTCGAGAAGCCCCGCCTCATCGGCCTTCAGCGTCCCAGTTGCCAGTCGTGCCGGCCGCTCTCCGGTCTTGCCCGCGGCTGCAAGCGCCTCCTCGAGCACGGCCATTACAGTTTCGGCACTGGTGCCGCGGCGGCACCCGATCCCGGCAATCATCATCGTCCTTCATCCTCTGGCTTGTGGAAAATCCATTGCGTGACCGGCATGGCCGGCCGCCATCCCGTCATTCGTCCGACCGGTTCGGCCCGGTCGATGGCGAGACGAGTGAGGCGGCCGCCTCGTTCTTCGTGAGCATCCAGCAGAACGCGCTCCATTTCCAGCGTCACGGCATTGGCCACCAGGCGCCCGCCCGGTTTCAAGGCCTCAAGGGCGGCGGGCAAGACACCCTCGCCGCTGCCGCCGCCGCCGATGAAGATCGCATCCGGTTGCGGTAGACCGGCCAGCGCCTGGGGCGCCTTGCCTTCGATCAGGTCCAGCGAGGGAACCCCGAAGCGCCTAGCATTGCGGCGAATGCGCGCGGCCCTCTCGCTCTGGTGCTCGATGGCAATGGCCCGCATCGAGGGATGCGCCAGCATCCATTCGATGGCGATCGATCCGGAGCCGGCGCCGATATCCCAGAGGATCTCGCCCCTCAGGGGCGACAGGGCGGAGAGCGTGGCGGCGCGAATCTCCCGCTTGGTGATCTGCCCGTCATGCTCGAACAATTCGTCCGGCAGGCCGAAGCCGAGGGGCAGGAGGCGCGCGTCCGGCCCGGTCTCCACTTCGATTGCCACGAGATTCAGCGGATCGATCCCGGTCATGTCGAAGGCACTTGCCAGGGTGGACCGCTCCCGCTGGCGTTCGCCGCCAAGCGCTTCCAGGACCGTGATCCGGCTCGCTGAAAATCCGCTCTCCGTCAGAAGCGAGGCCAGCTGCGCCGGTCCCTCCGCATCCGAGGTCAGCGCGAGGATCCGCCGGCCGGGATGCAGCAAGGGCCGGATGAGGTCGATGGGGCGGCCATGCAGCGAGACGGTCTCGACCTCCTGCAAGGCCCAACCCAGCCGGGCGGCGGCGAGCGAAAAGGCGGAAGGGTGGGGATAGACGCGGTATTCATGCCTTGCCAGATGCCGGGCGAGCGTGACGCCGACGCCGAAGTAGAAGGGGTCGCCGGAGGCAAGCACGCAGACGCTTTGCCCGCGCAGTGCAAGAACCGCCTGCATGGCCCTGTCGAAAGGCTGCGGCCAGGTCCTCGCTTCGCCGCGAATGGCGTCTTGCGCCAGTTCAATGTGCCGTTTGCCGCCGAACACAAGCTCAGCCGTCTCGATTGCACGCCGGGCACCCGCGCCAAGACCGGCCAATCCGTCTTCGCCAATGCCGATGATGGACAACCAGGGCTGACCGGTTACAAGGGAGGCGGACGATTCAGGAGCCATGATGGACCCCTCCATTCTCATTCTCGGCGGCACGACGGAAGCCCGGCAGCTGGCGCAACGCCTTGCGGGCCTTGAGCGCTTTCGGCTCGAATTGTCGCTGGCCGGACGGACCAGGACGCCTGCTCCCCAGCCGGTGCCGGTGCGGATCGGCGGCTTCGGCGGGGCAAAAGGGCTCGCCGACGAGCTGAAGGAGCGCGGCGTCGCCCTGCTGATCGATGCCACACATCCCTATGCGGCGCAAATCTCGGCCAATGCGGCCAAGGCGGGTGACATTGCCGGCGTTCCGGTCGTGGCGCTTCGTCGCCCGGCCTGGGAACGGCAGGCGGGCGATCGCTGGCTGGAGGTCGCCTCCGTCGAAGCGGCCGTCGCCGCTCTCGAGGAGAAACCCCGCCGCGCCTTTCTGGCGCTGGGGCGTCAGGAGCTCCTGCCTTTCGAGGCCGCGCCGCAGCATGATTACCTTGTGCGCAGTGTCGATCCGGTGGAACCGCCGCTCAGCCTGCCTTTCGTGCGCTACCTGACCGCCCGCGGCCCGTTTCTCGAGGCGGATGAGCGGGCGCTGCTCTCGGCAGAGAGGATCGAGGTGATCGTCTGCAAGAATTCCGGTGGAACGGCCAGCTACGGCAAGATCGCAGCCGCCCGGGCGCTGGGGCTTGAGGTCATCATGATCAGCCGCCCGGTTCTGCCGGACGTTCTTGCCTTTCAGACGGTGGATCACCTGATTGCCCATCTGGATCAGGCCTTTCCGCCGGATCTGTCGCCCCAGGATCGCGGCGAATAGACGAGCGGGCGGGCGCCCTTGCGCTCGATCAGCCGTGTCTCGGTGGAACCGACGATAATGCAGGTGGCCATGTCGGCCATATCGGAACGCGCCTCGGCAAGCGGCACGACAGTGATCTTCTCATCCGGCCGGCCGGCGGCGCGGCCGAAGATGACCGGCACGGTACCCGGCAGATGGGCGCTGAGGATGGCGAAGGCCTCTGCCAGCTGGTGGGGCCGCGCCTTGCTCACGGGATTGTAGAAGGCCATCACAAACCCGGCTTCTGCAGCAGCGACCAGCCGCTTTTCAATAACCTTCCAGGGCTTCAGATTGTCCGACAGCGAGATGGCGCAGAAATCGTGACCCAGCGGCGCGCCGGCCTTTGCCGCCACGGCCAGCATGGCCGTCACACCCGGCACGACGCAAAGGTCGATCTCGCGCCAGCTTTGCGGCCCGCTGTCGATCGCTTCGCAGACGGCGGCGGCCATGGCGAAGACACCGGCATCGCCGCCCGAAACGACGCAGACTTTCGCCCCTTCGGCGGCCAGTGTGAGCGCTGTGCCGGCGCGCGCCATCTCCTCGCGATTATCGGAGGCGTGGCGGTGCTGGTCGGGCCGCAGGTCCAGGCGATCGACATAGGGGCCGTAACCGAAGAAGTCGGTGGCTTGCGTGATGGCCGCCAGGGCTTCCGGAGTCACCTGCTGCGGACTGCCGGGGCCAAGGCCGACGACGGTGAGCGTGCCCGTCATTGCGCATATCCTCTCATGCCAGGTGCCCTTGCGGCCGGCCCTTCCAGCCCGGCACCAGCACGAGCGAAAAATAGGGAGCAGGGGTCTCGTCGCGCTCCGAAAGCGGCATTGCATGGCCGGTCGGCATCGTGCCGCGCTCCACATAGATTGCGCCTTCCAGCTTGCCGGTTGCGGCAAGCGCGCGCCGGATCTTGGGAAGATTGCGCCCCACTTTCATGATCACGGCACCGTCGGTTGCCGCAAGCCGTGTCGTCAGCGCCTCTTCCGGCAGCGTACCCGGCAGAACGCTCAGGATATCGTCGCCCTGCACGAGCGGCAGGCCGGCCAGCGACCAGCATCCGGACATGGCGGTGACGCCTGGAATGACCTCTGCCGGAAAATGCGGGGCAAGCCGCAGATGCAGATGCATGTAGGAGCCATAGAAGAGCGGATCGCCTTCGCTCAACACCGCCACGGTGCGCCCGGCCTGAAGATGAACGGCAATCTCCGCCGCGGACTGGTCGAAAAAACCGTCAATGGCGCGCTTGTAGCTGTCGCTGTCCTTATCCTCTTCCACCGTCATCGGATAGACGAGCGGCAGCTCGACGATATCGCGGCGCAGGTGAACGTCGACAATGGTGCGGCCATTGCCGCGGGCGCCGCGCTTGGCGAAAAAGGCCAGCACATCGGCGGCATTGAGCGCCTTGACGGCCTTGAGCGTCAGAAGCTCCGGATCGCCGGGGCCGGTCCCCACGCCATACATCTTGCCGGACATCTTGCCAGGATGGATCTCGCTCACAGGCCTGCCCTCGCCAGCGCGTTGACGGCCGCCGCCGTCATGGCCGATCCGCCCATGCGACCTTCTACGATCGCATAGGGTATCCCGTGCGGTATCTGTGCCAGCGCCTCCTTGCTTTCGGCAGCGCCGACGAAACCGACCGGCATGCCGATGATCGCGGCCGGCCGCGGGCAGCCCTTGTCCAGCATTTCCAACAGGTAGAAGAGGGCGGTGGGTGCATTGCCGATGGCCACGACCGCTCCCTCCAGGCGGTCGCGCCACAATTCCAGCGCCACCGCGGAGCGCGTATTGCCCAGCTGTTGGGCAAGCTCTTGAACCCGAGGGTCCCGCAAGGTGCAGATCACCTCGTTGTGAGCCGGCAGACGGGCGCGGGTAATGCCATGCGCCACCATCTGCGCGTCGCAGAAGATCGGCTTTCCGTTAACAAGGGCGGAGCGTGCGGCGCTGACGAAGCCTGGCGAAAACTGGAAATGCCGTGCGGCCTCCACCAGTCCGCAGGCGTGAATCATGCGGATCGCGACATCTGCTTCCTCGTCGCTGAAGCGGCTGAGATCCGCTTCCTCGCGAATGATGGCGAAGGATTTGGCATAGATCGCATCGCCCTCGCGAATATAGTCATAGGTCGTCATCATGATCCTTCAGGCAAGCGCCGCCGCGATCCGCTCAGGACCCAGGCGTTGCAAACAGTCACGGCTTGTTTCCCCGTTTCGGCGTTCCAGGCAAAGCAGCGCAGCGATGGCGGCAAGTGCCGCAACTTCCGTCCGGGGGGCGAGCCGTTTGGCGGGGGTATCGGTGGTTTTCCCGTCGATGACAAGATGCGTTGCATCCTGCGTGCCGGCAAAGGTGAGCGTGGCGGCCATTGGATGGGCGCAACCCTTCGGGCAGCCGGAGACGTGCAGGCGCACGGAGCCGTCGAGGAGCGCGCCTGCGGTGTCCGCGGCAAGACGGGCCAGGGCATGGGTCTCGATCCATCCCGATCGACAGGCTGGCCTGCCGGAACAGGCGTGGATAAAGCGCAGCGGATCATCCTCCTCGACGATGAAGCCGAGCTGCCGTGCCGCTGACTGGAGCGACCGGCAGCCCTCTTCGGGTCCGAAGCACAGCAGGCTATGCTCCGGAGCGGGGCGGATGGCGTCGATGCGGCAGGCTTCGGCCGCCTGTACCAAGGCGGCAAGCGGACCGGATTTTATCTGGCCGAAGGGCAAGGCGATGCGCAGAACGGAACTGCCATTTCTCAGAGGCAGCGCGCCGAAGGCATTGGCGTGCCGCGCCATGGCGAGCGGCGGGCCCTTCCGCAAGTGGCGACGCACATCGTCGGGCAGAGCGGCCGGGTCGATGTCGCGACCGCGTGTGCGCGGCCCCAATGCGGCAAAATGCGAAAGAAGCGCCACCACGCAGTCTGCGGCCTCGATTGCGGTGACGAAGCCAAGCGGACGACCCTCTTTCACGGTGCCACCGAGGAGGATGGTCCAGCCCGTCTCCCCTCCGCTTGCCTCATCCTTGGTCGCCACAAGACGGATATCGGCCAGAAGGTCGTCAAGGCGCAGCAGCCCCCCGCTTTCGATCACCACGGAAAGCTTGGGTGCCAGCGCGCCGTCCAAGCGTCTCGCCAAGGCCATGATGTCCTGGCCCAGCGGGCGCGGATCGACATCCAGGGTTTGATCACGCCCCGCCAGCGGCGACCATTCCACGGCAAGTCCTTCCCGGAGCGGCAGGCCGAGATCGCGCACATCCGTCTCCAGCGCGGCGGCAGAGCCGGGTGTCAGACCGCGGATCTGCAGGTTTCCGCGAGCGGAGATGTCGATCATGCCATTGCCGTGGCGCTCCGCCAGGTCGCACAGGGCGGCAAGCTGCAGGGGCGAAAGGGCTTCGGTCAGCGCCAGGCGCGACAGATAGCCGTCGCCGGTAAGCATAGGCGCATCAAGCGCCGGGCAGGCGCCGCGCGCCAGGGAAAGGGGCGGCAGGCTGAGAGATGCTGTCACCGCCGTCTCCCTCTTCGCGCCTTCGCCTCGGCAAAACCGCGCAGCATGTCGAGATCGCGATCGACCGAATTGCGGCGCGGCTGCAAAAGGCCCCGGCGCCTTGCGGATATCAACCGGTCTGCTATGGCGCGGGCGGCTTCCGGATTCTGCTCGAGGATGAAATCCCGCACGGTCTCGTCGACCACATAGGCCTCGAACACGGCTTCGATCAGGCTCTGCGGCACCGCATTGGTGGTTTCTGCGAAGCCGACCAGCCTATCCACGGTTTCGGCCAGTTCTGCCGCACCGCGCGGGCCATGGCGCATCTGGCCGGCGATGAAGCGGGGATTGACGGCGCGGGCGCGCACGGTGCGTGTCACGGCCTCCGTTAGGGAGCGTGCCCGCGGCTTTTGCGGATCGGTGGTGTCGAGCGCGATCAGATCGGCATTCCCGCCAAGGGCTGCGACGGCCGCTGCAAAGCCGCCGATAAAGGCGACATCGCCCGAACCGTCGAGCAGGTCGCGGCCGGGATCATCGCCGGTATGGACGAGAAGATCCGCCGTGCGGATGCGGCGGGCAAAGGCCTCGCCGGCCGCTCGCCCCTCGCCCTCGGCGCCGCCAAAGGCATGGCTGGCCATGGAAAGATAGGCGCGGCCCAGCTCTTCGCGGGCCTGCCAGTCACCGGAGGCAAGTCGCTCCTCGATACCCGAACCATAGGTGCCGGGCGCGGAACCGAAAATCCTTAGCGGCATCTCACCGTCCAGCCTTGCTTGTTCCGCCAGCGGATTGTCTCCTTCCGCCTCCTCGCGCGCCGCAATGGAACGGGTCGCACCATCAAGCAGCGCGATCAGCGAAGGGAACATGTCGCGAAACAGACCTGAAATGCGGAAGGTCACGTCGACGCGCGGGCGGCCGAGCTGGGCGGGCGGCAGGACTTCAATCCCGGTGACGCGGCCGGTGGCAGGGTCCTGGACCGGCCTTGCCCCCATCAGAGCCATTCCCTGGGCCACTTCCTCGCCGCCGCTGCGCAGGGTGGCACTGCCCCAGAGATCGATCACAAGGCGTCTCGGCCAGTCGCCGTGATCCTGCATATAGCGCCGGACCACCTCCTCGGCGGCCAGCCTGCCCAGCTCGAAGGCGGTCGGGGTCGGCATGGTGCGCGGATCGGATGCGAAGAGGTTGCGGCCGGTCGGCAAGACGTCACGCCGTCCACGGGCCGGCGCACCGGAAGGGCCAGGCCTGATATGATGGCCATCGAGCGCCGCCAGCAGCGCGTTCCGCTCTGCGGGAGCGCTTGCCAGCCGCAGGGGATCGCTGTCGGCGGGATCGGCGCGGCCGAAGACATGCTGGCCGTCCTTGATCGCGAAATCCTTGAGGTCGCAGAGGAAGGCGTCGATCCGCGACAGCGCCGTGTCCGGGTCCAGATCGCGGGAGATACCTGCCTCGGCGGCAAGACCGGTCTCCTCCGCCGCCTCGACGATCAAGCGGGCCAACCGATCGCGGCGGCGTCGATCCAGCCCGTCCGCCTGGGCATACTCGTCAACCAGCAGTTCCAGGCGCTGCTGGGACGGGGAAAGGCCAGCGCTTGCCAGAACCGGCGGCAGATGGCCGATCGTCAAGGCCGCGATCCGCCGCTTGGCGACCGCTGCCTCGCCAGGATTGGAGACGATGAAGGGATAGAGAACCGGCAAATGGCCGGTGACAATGTCCGGAAAGCAATCCTGCGCCAGCGCCACGGTCTTGCCCGGCAGCCATTCCAGCGTGCCATGCGCACCGAGATGAATGATGGCCTGGACGCCCAGCACATTCTGCAGGAAATCGCCAAAGGCCAGCAGTGCATGGCGCGGAGGACGGGCCGGGTCGTGATAATCGGTCCGCCTATCCTCTTCCCGGCCGCGATCCGGCGCCAGGGCAACGGTGACATTACCGAAGCGCAGGGCTCGGATGTGAAACAAGTCCTGGCCAATATCTTCGTCGGCTAAGGGCTCTCCCCAGGCGGAGGTGACGGCTTCCCGGGCATTTTGAGGAAGACCATCGAAAAAGGCTTGATAGCTGTCGGCCGAATGAGTCTCTGTCTGGCGCAGCAGGCGGTCCATCAGGTCCTTCGCATCCGCGGGAATGTCTGTAACCGCATAGC